>JAGLDB010000195.1 GCA_023145935.1 Candidatus Sabulitectum sp.
TGCTTCTGTAGGCCCGTATTGCTCTTTCATTGGCTTTTCTCACAGTGAGTCGCACCCGGGTAATGCCAAGAATTCTTACAGCTTCCTGCATTGCTATTGAAATTGATCGACGTCCAATACCTTTACCAAGAATACCCGGTCTCCCGATAATTATTTCCAGAGTGTCACCGGGGCAACGGCGGTCTACCCACACCCCCCAATTGCGGTGTTGTCTACAGTTATTGCAAACCAGATGAAGTCTTTTCCCCATTTGCTCAAATCCTCAGGAGTTGAATATTTTAAAGGGGTGACCTTCTGCATGTACTTATGAGCTCCTACTGCATGGCTCCATGTATCAAGGTGTGCAAGATTGTTTTCCTCAAAACGTATGAGTACTAAGTTCATATGCAGTCTTTCTTGTTTTTGTTTTGTATGTTTACCGATAAGTAATATTCCCAGCTGCATGGTATATATTCAATTAACCCCTGAATGGTCAACTTCATATTGATATTGTAGATTACAGACCGACGCTGATAAAGGAGGAAAATGGCTCGTACATCTGAAAGATCGCACTGGGACAAATTCTGGGAAAGAGATAGAGACCTTTCCGAGATCTATGATAACGATGACAGAATCAGAGTTGAAGTGCAGAAAAGATTTGATCTAAATGGCCTTGTTACGCTGGAGGTTGGTGCTGCCACAGCCCGGGACAGCGTTGCTCTTGCAGAAGATGGAGCTCTGCCCGTGGCTCTTGATTACTCTCATGCGGCGCTGAAACTTGCCAGGACCGCTGCTGAAGATAAGAATATGACTCTTCTTCTGGTGTGTGGTGACGCAAACGCACTTCCATTTAAAACAGATACATTCGACCTTGTGTTTCATCAAGGGGTTATGGAACACTTCAAGAACACAGATCCCATGACTGATGAGTGCATCAGAGTAACGAAACCTGGCGGGAATCTTCTTGTGGATGTTCCTCAAACCTTTCATGCTTACACAGTGATAAAGAAGATGCTCATTGCTATGAACGCATGGTTTGCCGGATGGGAAACGCAGTACACTGAAAGACAACTCAGTAAGTATCTCCGCAAACACGGTGTTGAACCCTGGTCAGTTTACGGG
Source organism: Candidatus Sabulitectum sp. (assembly GCA_023145935.1). The sequence goes on from JAGLDB010000195.1 coordinate 1,102, forward strand.
AAGTATTTTGCGCCCTCTCTCGGTTACAGAATGTTCAGGGAAGTACTGATCAAGGTGGGAATAAAGCTGCCCATGAAACCGGTGATAATCCCTGCTGTACACAGGTTCAGAACAAAGATCAGAATTGCAGTGGAGGAGAGCTGGCTGGGGCCAAAGACCGCAGTGATAATCGGGATTTTTGCCAGGAAACCGGAGAAACCGTGAGAATTCTTGCATTGAACTGGCGCGACCCGCACAATCCCGAGGCAGGCGGAGCCGAGATACATCTTCATGAGATACTGAAAAGAGCGGTCAAGGCCGGCCACGAAGTCATTCATGTATCACATGCAATTCAATGGCTGCCTGATAAAGAAGTTATTGACGGGGTGCAGATTCACCGGCACGGCAAATGGTATTCGTACAATTTTACCCTGAAAACGTACTGCAAATCTCTGGATCTGGATTCCTTCGATCTGATTATTGAGGATATCTGCAAGGTTCCCGTGTTCTCCCCCAAGTGGTCAAAAACGCCTGTTCTTGCCATTGTGCCCCATCTGTTCGGGACCACTGCCTACAGAGAAGTCTCATTTCTGAAGGCCGCCTATGTGAACATACTGGAATGGTTTATCCCACGGGTCTACGGAAAAAGCAGTTTTGTGGCAATCAGTGACAGCACGAAGAATGACCTTGTGCGAAGAAGCATCCCGGCAGAGCAGATAAGCGTAATTCCATGTGGAATAGACACTGATTTTTACAAACAGGATCTTACTGTTAAACCTGAAAGGGAAAGGCTTCTCTTTGTGGGACGGCTGAAAAAATACAAAGGTGTTCAGCATCTGCTCAAGGCGATGAAAATACTGCAAGGCAGAGACATCTTCACAAATCTTACAGTCATAGGCCAGGGAGACTATTCACATACCCTGAAATTACTGGTGGGCAAACTTCATCTTCAGGACAATGTTTCCTTTGAAGGATTCATCTCACAGAAAGGCAAACTCCACTGGCTTCAAAAAGCTTCTGTTGCCGTATTCCCTTCTGCCAAAGAAGGTTGGGGTCTTACTGTTATAGAAGCAAATTGCTGTGGAACTCCGGTTGTCGCCAGTGACTCAGATGGACTTCGTGATTCTGTTAAAAACGGAGAGACCGGTATTCTGGTAAGACACGAGGATCCTTCTGCTCTTGCTGATGCTCTGGAAAGCATTCTGACAAATAGTAAAAAAAGAGATGAGCTCTCCAGGAATGCCCTTGTATGGGCAAAAAGTTTTAACTGGGACCACACCGGCGAAAAAATGCTGGAAGTAATCCGCAGGTCAGCGAGAAAGAACAATGCTTGACGCAATCAGGAACAGAAGAAGCATTAGAAAGTATCAGGATAAGCCTGTCCCGGCTGAAAAGCTTGAAATTCTTATTAGAGCCGCCATGCAGGCACCATCTGCACGGAACACTCAGCCATGGGAATTCGTGATAACAGAGGACAGAGGTATTCTGAGCCGTATTCCCGACTTTCACCCGTATGCGGAAATGGTTCCATCGGCAGGAGCAGTTATTCTTGTATGCGGAAACAGAGAGCTTCAGAGTGAGATTGGTTACATCCTCGAAGACTGCTCTGCAGCAATTCAGAACATTCTGCTTGAGGCTGTTAATCAGGATATTGGAGCAGTCTGGCTGGGAGTATACCCAGGAGAAGAGCGAATTAAGGGTATGATCAGCCTTTTCAACCTCCCGGGGCACATAGTACCCATCGCTCTTGTCTCCCTGGGTTTCCCCGGAGAATCAAAAGAATTCGATGATCAATTCAAAAGAGAGAAGATCCACAGGGATGCTGGTAAAATAGCTGAGGAGTATTGCAGAATCCATATAGTTAGTGTATCTTAAAAAAATAACAACTGGAGGATTTATATGCAGGCTGTTACAGCCGATAACGATTTTCTGGAGAGAGTGCTTGCAGCCGGAGCAATACTGGTTAACATTGGTGATATTGACATCCTGCTGGAACAGATACTCACAGAAGCCCGCTTCTTCACCAATGCAGATGCCGGTTCTATCTATACAGTAGAAGGGAATGTTCTTTCCTTTGGTCATTCCCAGAATGAAACTATTACAGGTCGCGGGGAAAGAATCCCCTATACTCGCTTTACAATTCCGAAGAACAGGGCAAGCATGGCGGGATACGTAGCCTGCACCGGAGAGATCCTTAATATCGATGACGTCCGCAAGATCCCGGCAGAAGCGCCTTATTCATTCGATGACAGCTACGATAAAATTTCATTCTACCGTACCAGATCAACACTCACCCTGCCGCTGATCAACAATCGCCGGGTTGTAGTGGGTGTTCTTCAACTCATCAACGCAAGAACAGACAAGAGAGAATTCGTTCCTTTTCACAGCACAATGGAACTTCTAGGCAAATACTATGCAACTCTGGGAGCTCTTGCCCTTGAAAGAGCCATGATGACCAGAACACTGCTTATGCGTATGGTGAACATGACCGAGTTTCGTGACCCTAAGGAAACTGGACCTCATGTGAACAGAGTTGGAAGCTATTCTGTAGCCATTTATGATTCATGGGCAAGAACAAATAGTGTTGAAGAAGACGACAGGATCCACAACCGTGATGTACTGAGAATGGCTGCGATGCTGCATGATGTGGGAAAGACCGGAATAAGTGATGCAATACTGAAAAAGCCCAGCAGCCTCACAAAAGACGAGCGTAGAGTCATGGAAAACCACTGCCTCATCGGGGCAGAAGTTCTCCGGAACTGCGAATCCACATTCGATGAGATGGCCAGAGATATAGCGCTCAGTCATCACGAAAACTGGGACGGATCCGGATATCCCCATGGCTTGCAGGGTGAAGATATCCCTTTCATGGCAAGAATTACTGCAATTGCTGATGTTTTCGATGCTCT
>JAGLDB010000196.1 GCA_023145935.1 Candidatus Sabulitectum sp.
CTGATCAGTCGATATAGGAAAGATCAACATTCCGTGTGTAACCACCTTCTCCCACCTGGATTCCCCAGATAGAATAGGTGTCTTCATCATCATCAACGCATCTGAAATCATAGGAGGCGTTGGAAGGCACAGTAAATGTCATGCTCTGACCTGGCTCCAGTACTACTCCGGAACCAAGACGATCTGCACCCCAGGATGCGCCTTCAAGGCTGCCGTAGATGTATCTGATTGTCCAGTTGCTAAGATTGTTGTTAATCGTAATGGTGGCTGGAGCCCCGCTAAACAATAAAACTGGAAACAATCAGAAAGAAAGCAAAGATAACCGTTATGACCGCAGAAACCTTCAGTTTTCTTACAGCCATACTCAGGGATTTAGCATCACGGTTCTTATATGCGATCTGTTTTAGCGTCCACAAGCTGCCTGCGGCAAGTATAAGCCCTGTTATCCATACCTTGCTGAAATCACCGGAATATGAAAAAGGAATCCATGCAAGTGGAGCAAGTACCAGAGTGCCGGTATACACCAGGGCGATTCTGATGTTCTTCCTGTGCATTAGAGATAATCAAAATATCTGGGCCACAGATTCTTCTCTGCAACCTCATCAAAAGAGATGTACCTGTATTTCAGATCTTTTAATGCTTTGATAAGAGCCTTCCTTTCATTCAGCTCAAGATCACTTTCATGCTGGATACATACCAGGTTATTGAAATTGCTGGCTCTAACGGTGATGGGGTAGTCATCTTTCCATTTTTCCCGTGGGATAACTATCTCTCCATGGAAGCTGGCGTCCTGTATCTCAACACCGGTAGAGAAGTGACATCTGTAGCCCAGCGCTTTCTCTACAGCTGGGCGCAACATATAGAAACGCTTTTCCGCCTGGTTTCTATCAAAGCCTGCCGGTGCTTCCCTTGAGTGGTTCAATCAACTCTCCTTCTCATATTTGGAACCGGATCATCATTCTGAAAGATACTACCTCTAAAAATACAGCTGGTTGATACGAAAAGGGAGGCAGCAATCACTGAACAGCCAGCAAACCGGAATTGTCTCGCCATGATATCACCGAAGTGCCGGTCCTTTCGTAAGAGCTGTCTCCGCCGTATACAAGAAATGATCTGTTCTCACCGGCAAGCTGCTTCCACCAGTTGAGTCCTTTGAATGAATCGGATGCAAGGGTCTGGCCTGATTTGATCTCCACAGGAATGAGTCTGTCTGCCTTGTCTATGACAAGATCAATTTCATGGCCTGCCCTGTCTCTCCAGAAATGAAGATTGCTCCGCTTGCCCTGATTGTATCTGCTTTTGAGCATTTCTGAAACGATGAGGTTCTCGAACAGCGGGCCTCTCATTGATGAAAGGTTCATGGCTTTTTCCGTTTCTATGGAAAGCAGCCATGAAGCCAGGCCTGTATCATGAAAGAAGAGTTTTGGAGATTTAATGATACGCTTCCTGAAATTCCTGTGATGTGGTCTAAGCAGATATACAATGTAACATGCTTCAAGAAGAGATATCCATTCCTTTGCAGTATTGTGAGTAATACCCGCATCTGCTGCAAGATTGGATAGATTCAGCAGCTGGCCTATTCTGGCTGCACACAAACCTATGAATCGCTGGAATACGCCCAGGTCTCTCACATTGATCAATCGTCGAACATCCCGTTCAACATAAGATCGAATGTAGTTGCCTGCCCAGATACCCGGATCAAGCTTTCTGTCATACACCGGAGGATAAAGTCCGGTGAGTAATACCTTGTCGAGATTGTCTTCGTCCGGCAACTCGGAAAGAGTGAAGGGGAGTAACTCAATATATGCTGCCCTGCCCGCAAGACTCTGGGTGACGCCGGACAATACTCCGAACTGCTGACTGCCTGTGAGAATCCAGGTTCCTGTGTGGTGGCTGAAGTCAATTTTTTCCTGCATATAAGACAGCAGGTCAGGACAGTACTGAACTTCATCGAGAATAGCCCCATGAGGAAACCTGTCAAGAAAGAGCCTGGGATCATCAATTGCAAATCTGCGCATGTCCAGGTTTTCCAGAGAAACATACTCCTTGTGGGGAAAAGCACTTTTTGCCAGAGTAGTTTTTCCCGACTGTCTGGGCCCTGTAATTATTACAACAGGATACCCCTCAGCCAGTTTCTTTACTGTAACTTCCGCTTCTCGCTTGATCATAAGAAGACCTTAACACTATTCGTGCTGATTGTCAATTCAATTCTCAATCTGCACAATACTTGATATCTTATTACCGTGATTGCTCTTAGGATGAATTCCAGTTCAGACTGACCATATGTGTGATTTTGTAAAAGCTTTATCTGCTTGCTATCAACAGTCAGGATTTTGTGGCCAAAAAATAATTGATTTGGTAGATATCAGTATGATTGGTTTGTTCTTTTCTTTCATTCCTTTTCCTCAGGAGAATCTGTTGATAATACTGGCCAGTGACATCGGAAGTACTACTACCAAGGTTGTTGTGTTCAAGCTTTCCGGTGGAGCGTTTACGGCAGTTGCTTCAGTACAGGAACCAACCACAGTATAACCCCCATTCTCCGATGTTACGGTTGGGCTGTTCCTGAACCTAAGTACGGCTCCGGTTCACTGCCTCTGCTTTTCTGCGGCAATGTAGACGCCCGCAAGTATGTCCGGGAAGCTCTTGGAGACCATTTTGATATGCAGGTTTCGGAAAATGTAAGCCCCAGCAATAGAGAGATCAATCCCAGACCTGCCATAGCTGCTGTACAAGACCTGTTCATGGATCATGTAATGAAGCGCGCGCCGGGTTACCCCAAGCTGCTTAAACTGGTTTCAGATCCCATAGTGCCCACTCCGGTTGGTGTGGCCAATATTCTTAAGGCAGGCAGCTCTGCCCTGGGAATTGGTGCAATGCTGGTTGATATGGGAGGAGCAACAACAGACATCTTTTCTGTATCCAATGGTAATATGGAACGAACGGTAGCTGCCAATATCGGAATGTCTTTCAGCATGACTCCCATCCGAATAGAAAGCCCGCTTGCTGCTACTGTTGTTTCAACTGCCTCATGTAGAGCCGTTTCTCTTGTCTCTTCAGGGTTGAAACTGTCCGGGGTGCTCGGGTTTGGAAAAACCGTCCGGGGAACGCTTCATACTCTTGCTGATTCTTCTACCCATGATATTGCCTTCGTTTCAAATTCTGCTGATTCAGCAACACTGTCTCTTGCTGCAGAGAAAGGGGTTGCAGGATTGATCTGCCCGTCAATTGCAGCAGATACTCTTGTAAGCTGGCTGGGAAGGGAACCGGGAATCTTCATCACAGGTCAGGAAAAAACTCCATTCTCTCTGATGATACTGGGTGGAATTGGCTCTGCCGGTGTTGATGCACATGTTCTTGATTCTCTTTCCCCGGCCTGGGGAAACCATTCCGCTCTCTTTCCTGAAACAAAGATCCGCGCCGGGATACACCGACCATTCCTGGCTATCTCGTCTGGTTAACAGCTGCAGGAACTGCTTCATCCTGGGTTAGTTGACAAATTCGGCAAAGTATATTAGATATTGCGCATATACTAATTTAGTTGATTGGATGATTTATGGAATCTGTTGAGATGGTCAAGGTGTTCAGGGCGCTTTCCTGCAAGAAGAGAATGGCCATTGTGGAATTACTGCTGCAGCAGGAATTATGCGTTGGTACTCTGGCGGCAAAGCTTGGAGCATCACAGTCTTCGGTCTCACAGCACCTGAGGGTTTTGCGTGACTCCGGGCTGGTAACAGACAGCAGATACGGATACCACATACACTATACAGCTAACAGAGAAATTCTCGGGCAGATGATCGGTGGGCTGTCCGGGATGATGAACACGATGAGTACAGGGGCGGAATGCCCCAGGAAAGGAACCTTATGTGTGGAGGACACGAAAGTACAGAAGGCAAAGACAGGTTGAAGGATGCCGAGAAGGAGATCCGTTACTGTCAGTGTCACAGCAATG
>JAGLDB010000197.1 GCA_023145935.1 Candidatus Sabulitectum sp.
CTCCACCGAACATTGCTCCGAGGTCGGTCTGAGGTTCCTCCGACACTTCAGGAACAGTTTCAGTTGACACAGGCTCCGGGGTTGAACTTCCACCGAACATTGAACTCAGATCAGCAGACACATCATTATCAAAAGCATCTGAAACAGAATCGCTATGGTCTAATTCAGGATTTTGTGCAGGAGCCCCGAAGATGGATGAGAAATCCACTGCGGGTTTTTCTTCCTTCTTTTCTTCTTTGTGACTCATCCCAATGGTATCCAGGAGATCTTCCACACCTGGAACATCGGCCTTTTCTCCCATACCTATGGTGTTAAGAAGAGCATCAATACTGCTGGAAGAGTCTTCTGCAAAAATACCTTCATCCCGGGTGGAGTCTGCGAATATCTGCTGCCCTTCAACGAGAGAAGTCTTTTCTTTAGAAGGTTCATTTGTAATATTTTCCAGCCTGGACAGAGCTACTTTGGCTCCATGATGATCCGGATTCATATCAAGAACAACAAAAAAGTTGTCTCTGGCAAGTTCGTAATCGGAAGTTTCTTCAAGAACCTGACCGAGCCTGAAGTGGGTGTAAATATTATCCACCTCGAGAGTAGCAAGAGCTTCCAGCTGAGACTTTGCTTCGTCCCATAATGTAAGCTGCATACATGCATCCGCCAGTAGGCTTCTTGCACGAGCTCTTGTTCCGATAAGGCCAGTGGCTTTTAAAAGAAGTTCCCTGGCCTGTTCCGCCAAGCCGCGAGCAAGATATCCCTCGGCATCCCTGCATAACGCATTGTAAGTTTCACTTGTAAAAGCATCAGCCATAAGAAGCCCCCCGGTTTGTGTATTTATGTACATATAAAACAGTATAATCGTTTTCGGCGTACGGAACAAAAACAAGCATGGGCACCGGGAAGAAGTGGACCATCCTGCATTGTGAGCCAGCGACCTTCCAGCAATGGCGGAGAGGGAGGGATTCGAACCCTCGGTAACGCATGACGCCACACACGGTTTCCAACCGTGCTCCTTCGACCAACTCGGACACCTCTCCGTAACATGCTGCCGTCAGGGGACTCTCTCTGATAGCCCGAAACATCCCCCTGGCTCTCCGCACAAAACCGGGTTCAATTTATAGGAATATACCCTCTAATTGTCAACTTGTTTTTTTAAAACAAATACCAGTTTTCGTGCAGACTTCATTTCTCAGAACCCCGTTCAGCCCTTGCGGATTTCGTGAAACGGAGATATTATAGCTTGGTCTGGTTTGTTAAGAATTTCACATAGTTAGGAGTATATTTTGAGAATTCGTTTTGGTATAGTATTGCTGATGGCTCTGGTTACACTGTCAATGGCAGCTGAAAGAGTCGTTCTTTTCGAAGATTTTACAAACAGTGGTTGCCCATACTGCTGGAATGCAGAAGCACAGATAAACGCTTTTGTCAACGCAAATATTGGTTCAGGGAATTTGTGTGTTATACGACCTCATGTTAGCTGGCCAGCAGGCAATGACCCTATCTACCTTGCTAACCCCACAGAACAAACTGTTCGCAAGGCTCAGTACGGCTTCAACGGTGTTCCTTATCTTAAAATTGATGGCATAGTTTCCGTTAATGCCGACAACCTGCAGACTCCATACAACACAAGGCTTGCTGTTCCGGCAATTATCGCTATTGATGTGGCCAGAAACGGTGATGCTTCTTCCGGTACACTCAGCTTCAGAATTATTGCCGAGGAAGATCCGGAGTGGACTGTTACCATGAATCTCTGGCCCATAATTGTGGAAGACAACATTCCAGGTGTTGGCTACTGGTCTGGTTCCGTATTCGAGCAGGCATTCAGAAAGAATGTTTTCGGTTACTACGGAGAAACACTGGTGTTCGAGGGACCTTATCCTGATACCATCTTCACCGAAGCAGAATACACTATCCTGCCTTCATGGGATGTGGACGAGCTGCACCTGGCGACCTTTGTTCAGTGCGCCTACCAGGCAAACCTGCACGAAGTGGAAAATTGCCACTGGGCGAAGCTCATGGACATTCCAATGGGAATTGATGACGCAGGATGGGGTAACGGCAGTGATGTGTTCCTCTCTGTAGGACCAAATCCATCAATGGGCACTATCAACATCAGTGCTGTTCTTCCTGGAAATTCCGCTGGAACAGTAGAAGTGTTCAACTTAGCCGGCAGAATAGTAGCGTCTGGATCAACCTCAGAGATGCGTAATGTAACTGTTGATGAGTCTGGTATCTATCTGGTGAGGCTTTCTACGCCTGACGGAATGAGCGTTACAGAGTCTGTAGCGGTTATCAGGTAGTTTCTGCTTTATTGTTTTGTACGGGGGCGGGAAACCGCTCCCGTTTTTTAGGAAAGACTATCTCTGAATCTTTGAAGAAATCTGGATACAGGCAGCCCCATTACATTGAAGTAACAACCCTCCACCTTGTCTATCAGAACAGAACCCTGCCCCTGAATGCCGTATGCTCCTGCTTTGTCCATTGGCTCTCCTGTGGCAATGTACGCCTGGATCTCGTCATCGGGAAGCTCTCTGAACTTCACCCTGGTAGCCTCTGCAAAAGAGAAAGAGAGCCCCCGGCTCTGCCACATCAAAGCAACTCCTCCGTAAACTGTATGCCATCTTCCAGACAGAGAGCGCACCATCTGAAAAGCCTGCTCGGTGCTTTGTGGCTTGCCGAGAAGAACCCCATCCCTGAAAACCATTGTGTCTGCTCCAAGAACCGGATGATCTGGAAACCTGCGTGACACATCTGCAGCTTTTGCCTGAGCCCAGTGCATTACTATGCCTGCTGGCGCTCCCTCCATTGGTACTTCCTCCACTGATGAAGGGTACACCCGATGGGGAACACCGGCAAAACCCAGTATTTCTGTTCGCCTGGGTGATCTGCTTGCAAGGATCAACTCGGTATCAACATTATACCAGTAGTTCATACGCTGGCCCCCGGGAAAGCTTTCATGTTCTCCAGCGGAGAATCGATCATAATTGTTACCGGACCATCGTTGATGAGCTCAACATACATGTGCGCTCCGAAAACACCCTCTGCTACTGGAAATTGTCTGTCTTTAATTTTCTGAATAAAAAGCCTGTAGAGAATATTTGCAGTATCAGAATCAGCGGCTTTGACATAGCTGGGACGCTTGCCTTTTCTGGTGTCAGCGTGAAGGGTAAACTGGCTTACTACAAGAATTTCGCCTGAGATATTTCTTACCGATAGATTCATCTTTTGATCCTCATCGGGAAAAACACGAAGACCAGTGATCTTTTCAACCATCCAGTCAAGCTCTTCAGGAGTATCCTCTCCTCTGAAACCTGCCATGACAAGCAGACCTCTTCCTATTTCTCCTGCAACAGAACCATTAACTGAAACTTTTGCCTGGGATACCCTTTGAACAAGAGCCTTCACTAAACATCTTCCTTCAAAGAAGACTGAATACCCGGGAAGATCGCAATTACCGTACCGGCGATTGAGCCCAGCCCCAGTGCAATACCAAGTTCCTGCCCAATCCTGCCGTATCTCAAAAACATTGCATTTCCGCTTCGAAGAGCAAGAAGTCTTGCAGTACATCCGGATGTAAGAAGTGCCACTCCTGCCCATCTCAGGTACATAAGCCCCGAAAAGTTTGTTAGCTCGAGAAGAAAGGTATCAAGAGCACTGACCAGAAGAACAGCGTACAGAGTGATCCTGGACGAATTAGTTTCTCTTCCGCTCTCAAGCACTGACCAGATCATGTAAATTCCGATTGTGGCAAGGGTAGCCTGAAAATCAGGATCATCCATGGGAAGAAGGGAAAGATCAATTATTCCGAAAAATGCCAGGCCGGCTATAACCGCCAGCGGCAAAAGAATTCTTGTTATTCTGCTGTTCAAAATCAGTCCTCTTCCATGCCCCTGATCAGAGCAAGATTGAGCAGTTGGACAGAATCACC
>JAGLDB010000198.1 GCA_023145935.1 Candidatus Sabulitectum sp.
GTACTGCCACCGGTAAGGGTGTCCCACATCTTCCTGTAAAAAGAATAATCGTGCTCTCCACTCTGTAATATTCTCGGATTCTGGCCAAAAACCTCAGCTCTGGTATACCCGGTAATTTGCTCGAAGGCAGGATTTGTGTATTGTATTGCTCCTTCAAGATCAGTAATTACAATGGTCTCTGCAGACTGCTCGATGGCAGTTGCAAGCAGCTCCCTGTCTTTCTGCACTTCCACCATATCAGTGATATCACGCATTGCTTCTATCACATGGGTAACTTTTCCGTCTGCGTTTTTTATAGGAGAGAGCAGAATATCATGGTACAGGACAGTACCATCTGGATTCGCATGAATGTGCCTGCAGCTAATCGCTTCACCGGTTTCAAACACTTCCAGCAACCGGCAGTCGTTGCTTTCATTCTGATTACATGGAACGCTGCTTAAATGGGTCACTTCATAACAGAACCGCCCTATCGCCTCTTCCCGCTTGTATCCGGCGTTAATCAAGAAGGCATTATTAACATCCGCAATTCTGTAATCACTGTCAATTACAATAATATCCTCGTGCAGTGCATGAAGCAGAGTACGATAGTAGAGTTCTTTCTCTTCCAGGGCCAGCTCTGCCTCTTTGTTCGCTGTGATGTCGTTAACGATAGCCACTATCTCTCCGGTATCAAGCTTGTAAACAAAATGCTCACGCCACCCGGATATCCTGTGATCCTTGTAAAAAGCAGGCTTATTTTGGCATGATTCTCCGGTTCGCCAGACCTTCTGAAACAGGTTCAGAAGCCCGTTCCTGATCACTCCGGGAAACACATCTGTAACACGCTTCCCTGCGACATCTTCTTCAGTGACTTTGTTCATCCTCTGCGCAGCAGGGTTCAGTTGAACAAATTCGAAGTCTTCCCCTTCATTAACACTTTTAAAAACAGCAACGCCACTGTTCATGTTCTTAAACATGCTCCTCAGTCGCATCTCACTCTTGCGCAGCTCTTCTTCTGCCTTTTTGCGCAAAGAAATATCCCTGGAAACACCCTGTATCCCTGTGGGCTCTCCATTGCCATCAAAAAGTATGCGTCCTCTGATCTCCAGTGGGATCAAGCTGTCATCACTGTGCTGCATATCAGCTTCAACCAGAACAGGCTCAGACCCTGTTCCACACTTGATAACTTCAGCGATTGTCTTTTGGAGCTTGGCATAAATACCTTTATCAAAAAATTCACTAACATTGTGACCGACTATACTCTCCGGGGAATACCCAAGTACCATCTGTATTGCAGAGCTGACATATGTGATATTCAGATCAAGATCCACCATCCATATAATGTCGGAGGTATTCTCTTCCAGAAGATGGAGCAGTTCGCTGTTTGCCCTAAGAACTGCTTCTGACCGGCTGAATTCAGAAACATCGTGAACAACAGCCACAGGCAGTTTCCGCCCAAGCCAGTTCGCTTGGGATGACGACACTTCAACAACTGCTTCAGTTCCATCTTTTCTTGAGATTATGCGTTTACAAACGGCTTCAACAGGCTTGTCGCCCATGACATCTTTCATGATCTGTTCAAATGTTTCGCCGTCTGAGGAACTATCAAGATCATGAATGTTCATTCTGAGGAGCTCTTCTATGCTGTAGCCGGTTATCTCCGCGAACCTGGAATTGACGGAAATGTGATTTCCTTCTTCGTCAGTAACCACCACACCATCCGGCAGGTTTTCAACCAGATTCTGAAAATTCTGCTCATTATCAGCAACAATGTCGTTTTTCCCTGCGGAATCAGACGCCATGAATCCTCCCTGCTTGAAAGAGACAATACTGTTGCCTATCCTGTGGCGTCAATGCTTAGAAAGCATTCCGGGATCTACAAAAAAACTCTTCCGGTGTCTCAGGCTCCGGTCATGGAAATACGGAATCGCCTGGCAAAGAGAAACACCAGGTTTCTGAAACCGTCACGCCAGAGATTCAGCTTGGCCTTGCCAACTCTGCTGGAATAGCTGAAAGAAATTGGTCTTTCCGCACACTTAATATCCTTGCAGCCCCAGACTTCAATCTTAAGTTCTTCAGAAAATGGCATGCCGTCACTGGTAAGTTTTATTCTATCAAGAATTTCCCGGTGAAAGATCCACATCCCAGACTGGCTGTCCATTATCTTCCTCCAGAAAAGAACCATGGTGAACGCAGTAAGAATAAGATTGCCGCTGAATCTCATTATGTTGTTCAGCGTGCCGGAATGATCATCAGGAATTCGTCTGGCAGAGATGAAATCAAGATCGTGCTCCAGGAGATCCTCGATAAGCCCGGGAAGATCCTGAACAGGATATGTGCCATCAGCGTCGGCAGTACATACAATGTCGGTATCAACTGCTGCGAAACCTGCTTTGTAGGCACTTCCATAACCCTTGACTGGTTGGTCTATTACAATGGCTCCGTACTTCTCAGCAACCTGTTCTGTTGCATCTGTACAACAGTTTGCCACAACAAAAACTCTGTCTACCTGATCGGGAACGGCGTCAAGAACTGTGGAAATTCCTTTTTCCTCGTTGTGAGCAGGAATCACCAGACCTACTGTGTACTTTCCAACCATTAACCCTCCCGTTTAGATTTGCCAGAAACTAAAATGATCTCTTCCAGCAAGTCAAGAGCTGCTACCGGAGAAGAGATAAGCAAATCCCCTTTTTACAATTCTTAGAAAAGTATCTTTGTGAAAAAGCAGAGCTGTCGTTCTAAAGATCGGTCCTGGTCTTAAGTAAAATCTCATAAATGCTTTCCGCTGAAATCTTTTAAGATCTTTTGCGGTAAGATGTTCCGGCGGAGCTGGACACTCTGTATTGTGAAAAGCTTCCCATCCTGTACTGACCATCTCATTATTCTTCAGGAATTCGTCCCCGTCAGGCGACCCTGGAATTGGTAGAAAACAGGCGAACTGAGCCCATTCCACCCTGCTGGATCTGGAAAACTCAATTGTTTCTTCAATGTCTTTCTTTGTCTCACCGGGAAGCCCCAGGATAAAATAGGCTGCTACAGGCAATTTGTGAGAGTGAATAAGGTCAATGCTTTTCTTTATCTCCGCTGTTGTAGTTGCCTTTTTGATCTTCTTGAGTATTCTGTCTGAGCCGGATTCAATTCCACAGTGAACAACATACCATCCAGCCTTCTTCATAAGGGTCAGCAGTTCATGATCAAGAGCGTCGAGTCTGACGCCGTTAGGAGTAGAGAACAGTACTGGAAGATTCTTTCTTATGGCTATTTCGCAGAATTCCTTTGCATAGTCTTTGTCAAAAGTGAAATTGTCGTCTTCAATATGGATCTCCGCCACACCATACTCTCTTACAAGAAGCTCTATTTCTTCCCATACCTGATCAAGCGGTCTGTGACGAATCTTCCGCCCTGTAACTCGGAAACCCGCACAGAATGTGCAACGATACGGACAACCTCTGGTGGTAAGTATTGGCGCATAAGGCAATCTTTTAAGTACAACTCCATTTGGAAGACCTCTGTATTTCTCCGGAGGAGCAAGATGCCAGGCTGGAATAGGAAGAAGAGAAAGATCAAGTACCTGTCGGGGATGGGTACTACTCATATCCTTTCCCTTGTAGATAACTCCATCAGGTGCTCTTTCAGGAAATTCCAATGCCTCAAGAACAGATTCTTCAGCCTCTCCTATGAAGATCGCATCCACCTGAGGGAAATCCAGAAAGGCCTTTTCAGCCACACAGGAAGCATGCGGGCCGCCCAGCCAGAGTTTTGTCCGGGGCAGAGCTTTCCTAAGCGTTGAAACTACAGGTTTAAGCAGAAAGACATCAGAAGTAAACGCTGACAACAAAAGAATTTCAGGATTTGAGGCCACTACATCTGCAATAAGATCTTCGCCGTCTTTCTCCATCTGAG
>JAGLDB010000199.1 GCA_023145935.1 Candidatus Sabulitectum sp.
ACCACTGCCATTGTAACCAGCGGGATAAACAATTACAGAACAATCACTGAAACTGCCTGCAGGTAAAACAACCATTGGTTCAAGCCTTATGCCCATTGGCGCTGAGCTCTCCAACCGCATTTCCATTTCCGTGTTCATCATGTTGAAAGATATCCAGACATCATACATATCAAGAGAGGGAGAGAGGTAGCATCTGAGTTCTGTAGCGGTATTTCTCAAATACTCAAAAGTAGTATCAGCAGATGACTCTGAAGCACTTAAGGTTCTGATGGTACGCATTTCATAGATTGGGAAGCCAGCTTCATGATTAAGAAAATCAGTGATCTCGCAAAGCCTGGTTCCAGTACTGAATGTGGTGTCATTCTCAGCCAGGGAGAAGCTTTCCATTTCGTAAAGCCAGCTGTTGCCAACTGCCAGAGGAAACAAGTCTGCAGAGTCTTCTGTGTCTGCCAGCACACTGGATACCAGCGCGAATAGAATTAATACGGTTGTGAATGCACTGTGATTCTTCAAGATATTTCCTTTCTTCCTGATTACTGCAGGCCTGCTTTGATCCCGCCCCATGTAACACATTCAAGAGCATTAGTGGTATAGCTTAACATTGTATCATCGATATACCAGTAATGGGCATCGGTTGCAATTATGTGAAATGCGAATTGAACAGTTTTACCGGACCATTGCGAGCCAAGTGTTTCTGTTTGCTGGTACCATTCAAAACCTGTGTAGACACCTGCATCTTCTTCACTCCACAGAACTATCCAGTCACCGCTGTTCATATCTCTGATCTCTGTGAAAGCGTCTCCGTTGTCTTGTTGAACGAAGTAGTTGTAGCTGCCACTCCACCACCAGGTGAACAGAAATTCGCCTGCTGCCGGCAGAGTGAATGCTCGAGTAATAATTCTTGTGTCATGGGGCCAGGGAGCATGGTAGTTGTACTGCAGGCTGAAGTCTCCCGAGTGTGCCTGAAACTCGTTGTCATACAATGCCCAGTTCATTGTGCCTGTTATTGTCCAGTCATTGATGTTGCCACTTTCCAGATCATCCGTCCAGATAACCTCTGCGAATGATATGGAAGTCACTGCTATAATTATTAACCATCTCATCTTTTCTCCTGAAGTTTGTGAAGTGGATTTGATCTGTGGCAGAGCAGTTAACAGTACTGTTCTGCCACAGGTAGCCTGCTCTACTTCTATTGAGTGTTGTAGTTCTGAAGATCTACTTCGGCGTACATATTTTCAGTAGAAACTGTCATTATAGTTTTCACTTGACCAATTCCCCTGTGGTAGTAGTAGTCTGCATAAGCAAAATTAGAACCCACAGGATCTGTCTCTCTTACCACAACGCAATTGCTGAATGTGCCTGCGGCTACTGTTATTGAAGCAGCAATGTCAATAACCTGCATTGTTTTATCTGAACTGTCTGCATGTGCCCATGTTTCATCCAGAGTTACCGGGAATTTCAGCAAGATATCATATTCAGTTGATGTGGTATCGTCGTAGCATCGCAACTCTTCGTCTGTTACCTGTAAATAGGTAAACATGGTATCAACAGTGGTCCAGGTAGTGTCATTCAAGGTGTTGTTTAAGGTCATGTATACCCTATTTTCATAGACAGGGAATCCGGATGAGTGCTCCATCAGAGCTGTAATTCTATTTTCAAATGATCCCGTCCAGATAATTGTGTCTTGCGTGGAAGAAAGCCAGTATCCATCCATTTCGGAATTCCACCAGTTGTTAACAGACAGCGGGAACCAGTCGCCGGTGTTGCTTGGACCTGTTGTATCATCACCGCAGGCAATTATTACCAGTGAAACTGTTGCGATGAGAATAACCAGCAATTGCTTTTTCATAAGAATCCTCCCATTTTTGCCAGGTTTCTGCAAATTGCAGTGTTTACTGAACATTGTAATTCTGTAACTCGATAGTGCCGTACATTCCATCAGTGGTCATGATGTTTTTCACATTCCCGGTTCCCCGGTGATAGTAATGGTCGGTGATCCACTCGGAGGAGCCAAGTGTGACGGTTTCCCTGACCAAGGCACAATCAGTGAATGTGCCGGCTGAAACATTAACCGTTTCGGAAAGGCTGATAACCTCTAAAACAGTTCCGGAACTGTCATTGTGAGACCATGTTTCGTTGAGTGTTATGGGGAATTTTGCGAATATTCTGTATTCCGTGGTTGTGAGATCATCGTAACAACGAAGCTCTTCATCGGTTTGCTGAAAATAGTGATACAGGGTATCAACTGTGGTCCATGTGGAATCCGGCGTGATGTTGGTCATGGTTCCGTAGGCTCTCCGTTCGTAAACCGAGAATCCTCCAGCGTGCTGAACTACAGCGGTTATCCTGTTGTCAAATGAACCGGTCCATGTGCTTGTGGTATCTCCCTGTGTATCTGTCCAGTATCCTTCCATGCTGGTGAACCACCAGTTGCCCACAGTGGCTGGGAACCACTCTCCCGCTGCACTGGGACCAGTGGTGCTGTCGCCGCAGGCAGCTATGGCAAGCAGAACAGAAACGGTAAGAACTGCATACAATCTCTTTTTCATGAATATCCCTTTCTATTTCCGACAATTAGAGTTCTACAAAATCATTGGAGGAAGCAATAGTCGTGGCAGGGAAATCAAAACATTGCCTGAAAAGGAGCTACAAGGTTTTTCAATCATGATTTCCTGTATTATGTACCATACCTGCAAGACTTTTCCGTGTCAAAGATTAATTTGTTGTATCGGATATTAAGCAGAGGAGGTTGTTTCGGTCTATCCTGTACGGGTATTTCTTGTGGTAATAAATGCGGAGAAAGAGAGCATGCTAAAACAAGCCATTTAACTAAATATTCTTCTAATTTGTATCATCTTTCTCTTTCCTTCGAATTTGGCGAGTATGCAAATTGGAGTCAAATGCCTGTAGACGGAGCCTTGAATAGTATGTTATTGGGCGATACTTCAGACGTATCTTGATAATAGTTGGCAACATCTCTGTGGGGGTTTCATATCTCGTTCAGCACTGCCGGATTCATTACAGGGTTTGTTATTCTTGTATTCCTGAATGAGAATTCCTTTTATGAATGGGCTCATTGTTTCAGGAAAGCCTTGTCAATTGGAGATAAGCTGGCTTACTCTCGGTCGAAATTTAATTTGTTGTAATTATGCGTTGTCTCTGTAACCTCCAGGACTATATTATTGTGTTGGGTAGTTTTGCAGAATCGGGAGTAGTTGAATGAAGCACATTAAAAAAATACCATATGGTATTGCCAGCTATGATAGAATGAAAGAAGACAACAGGTTCTATTTTGTTGATAAAACACAATACATTGAGAAAATAGAAAACCTTGGTTCCCAATTTCTGTTTTTTCTTCGCCCGCGCCGTTTTGGCAAATCTCTTTTTCTGTCAATCCTAGAACACTATTACGATGTTAACAAAAAAGGCAGGTTTGAAGAGTTATTCGGCGATACCTACATAGGTAAGAACCCAACCCCTCTCAGAAATACTTACCCGATACTGAAGCTGAATTTTTCTGGACTATCCACACAGGGGAATTATGAAGAAATAGAGAAATCATTTAATTTCCATGTTTTTATAGCTATTTCAGATTTCTATACAGAGTACTCCGGCATGTTTGGTAACTTAGATATACAAAGAGACTATGCAGACATTACTGATGCTAATGAAATGATTACTAAGTTTGTCAGTCTTATTAAAGCAAATCAAGCAAAATTTTATCTTCTTATAGATGAATACGACAACTTTGCCAACAACATTCTAATTCACCATGGCAAAGAACGATACCAGCGTGTAACCCATCAGGCAGGCTTTCTGCGCAGCTTTTTTGCAGCTGTAAAAAATGGAACAGAATCCGGTGCTATAG
>JAGLDB010000002.1 GCA_023145935.1 Candidatus Sabulitectum sp.
TTTGCTCCAATGATCCCAATCTTCAAGAGGATGCTTACCGGTCAGGGTTAAGTATAATTCTAACGGAGGTGTTGGCATGGGTCAGGATGAGCTGCATCTTCTTCTGAATGCACATTTTTAGTGATTTATGCTGTTTAGCTTGATTTAGAAGACATACAGCTCTTTACTTAACAGGAATGTTTTTGTACAATTAACCATGTGGAAGTGATTCTTTCCATTGGGGTATGGATGGTTTCATTTTTAAATTCGGAGGGATGAAGGGACCGGTGGGTCCGTGGGCAAGTTCAGATCGTTGAAGTTCAAGATGACCGTGGTAATATCACTTTGTGTTTTTGTTATAGGCGGAATTCTGATATGGTATTCCGCTGCGTCCAATCGTGGTGCGAGTGTTGCAAACGCAGAAATTGTAGCTGCCGAGACAGCTGAGCGATACTCTCTTGTGGTTGAAAGTGTTCTTAACAGAGCATTTGAAGCATCCCGATTCACAGCTGGCGTACTGTCTAATACTGCCCCACTCTATTCTCCTGCCCCTATGGACAGGCTCAGAGCAAATGTGATGTTACGATCAATTCTGGAAGCAAACACTGAATTCATAGCAGTTTACACACTATGGGAGCCTGATGCTTTTGACGGCATGGACGCTTTGCTGAAAAACACTTCTTCCCATGACAGAACAGGAAGATTCATTCCATACTGGACTTTTGATTCAAACGGAGAGGCTGTAGTAGAACCTCTGGTCGATTATGAAGTAGAGGGGGATGGAGACTACTATCTGATCCCCAAAAGAACAAGACAGCCATCTGTTGTCGGTCCATACACCTACCGTATTCTCGGAGTTGAAACATTGGTGATCTCTGTTGTTTCTCCTATTATAATCGGTGGGATCTTCGTAGGTATCACGGGAGTTGATATCGATGCAGCTTTTGCACAGGAGCTGGTTGACTCTGCTGTTTTGTACCATGGGAAAGCCGTTGTGAGCATAGTGAGAGGTGATGGTTCTTTTCTGGCGGTTACCAATTCTCCTGAACTTGCAGGTGAATCAGACCCGCTGGGGCAGAGTGAGGGTTTTGAACAGGTGGGCAGAGCACTGTTGAGATATGATAGTGGCTTTCTGCACTGCTATGTTCCGCTGGAGATTGAAGGTCTGGATCTTGACTGGACAGTATCAATAAGAATTCCCGAAACTGAGATATTCAGGCAGGGCACAACAGCAATGTGGAGACAAACTGCATTGGGTGTCGTACTGATTTCTTTGATGCTGTTTCTGATCCGTCTTGCTGTAAGTCGTTTATCCGGGCCTATAGCCCTTCTGAACAAGAAAGCACTTGAGATTGCCAGGGGAGATTTGTCAGATACCCCCATTGTCACCGCAAATGATGAGATCGGTCTGCTTAATCAGTCAATCAACGAGGTGATCGATAGAAGCCGGGAGCTTACCGGGGCTGTGGGTGCTGTGGCCACTGGTGATTTTACTGTAGAGGCCAGGGTTCGAAGCGAGAAAGACGATCTGAGCATTGCAGTTAACTCAATGATCGGTCAGTTAAGGGAAACAACAAGGGATTCCTTTCTGAAGATCAGCTACCTCAATAATGTTCCAACACCAGTGTTTGCCATAGATACTGACTTTAATCTGCTTTTTGTTAATGCTACTGCAGCGTCCATGGTGAGAATGAAGCCTGAACAGTGTGTAGGCAGAAAGTGTCACTCGATCTTTTCAAACACCGATTGCAACACAAGCAAGTGTGCCACCGCCATGGCAATGAGGGATGGATTCAGCTATACCCATAATACTTCAATCAGTCTTGGGAAAGGGAAATCACTGCCTGTCAGGTATACCGGAGCTCCGCTTTACGATGAAGAGTCATCTGAGCTGACCGGCGGAATTGAATTTGTCATTGATATCAGCAGTGAAGAGGCAATAAGCAGGATGGCCAGCCGGGTGTCTCAGGGAGATTATTCTGTTGAACTGCCGGAAAGATCGGAAAACGATGTTCTTTCTCAATCATTGAATTCAATGATAAAGACCCTGCAGAAAACCACTGAAGAGAATAAGCGACAGAACTGGCTTCGTGAAGGACAGATGAAGCTGAATGACTTGATTCGCGGCGAGAAAGACACCTCGGCAATTGCCGGCGATGTAATTACCCTTCTTGCAGAACTGATCGAAGCTGAAATTGGTGTATTCTATGTTCGGGATGATAATGAAACACTGGTACTTACAAGCAGTTATGCCTTCCGTAAAAGAAAGAATGTTGCTAATTCAATCAAAATAGGAGAAGGGCTTGTGGGGCAATGTGCTCTGGAAAAGAAGCCCATTCTTCTTACTGCTGTTCCTGAAGACTACATCGTGATAAACTCCGGGCTTGGTGAAACAGTCCCTGATAACATCATTGTGCAACCGGTCATTCATCAGGGCACGGTTACAGCTGTTATTGAGCTTGGTCGATTGGGAGCATTTACAGATGAACAGCTGACTCTTCTGGAATTCATTGCAGAGAATGTGGGAATAGCGATCTACGGTTCCAAAGCCAGAGAAAAGGTGAATCTTCTTCTTTCTCAAACTCAGGAGCAGGCAGAAGAACTTCAAACCCAGCAGGAGGAGCTCAGACAGACCAACGAGGAACTGGAAAATCAGACCCAGGCCCTTGAAGAGGCTTCTGAACGACTTCAAACTCAGCAGGAAGAGCTGAGGCAGACAAATGAGGAGTTGGAAGAAAGATCGGAGGAAATGGAAAGACAGAGTACTATTCTTGCAGAAAAGAACACAGAGCTTGAGTCTTCACGGAAGGTTATAGAGGATAAGGCAAAGCAGCTTGCAGTCTCGAGCAAATACAAATCCGAATTTCTCGCAAATATGTCTCATGAACTCCGTACTCCATTGAACAGTATGCTGATTCTTTCTGGTATTCTTGAAACAAACAAGAACAATAATCTTACCGAAAAGCAGGTTGAGTTTGCCAGAACAATACATGCATCGGGTTCTTCCCTTCTCAGTCTGATAAACGAAATACTGGATCTGTCAAAGATTGAATCAGGAAAGATGGAACTTGTTATTGAAGATGTCAGCCTTACCCGTTTCCTTGCAGATACCCGGCGACAGTTTTTGCATCTTGCGGAGAAGAGCGGGCTGGAATACAAATTGTCCATGGACGATAATGTTTCAGAGATCATCTCCACCGACGAACAGAGAATTGGACAGATTTTAAAGAACCTCCTTTCAAATGCATTCAAGTTTACATCTGAAGGTACAATCTCTGTATTGATAAAAAAAGCATCTGAAAATGAAGCCCGAGAGATTGAAGAGGATCACGCTGTTGCCATTGCTGTTTCAGACACGGGATGTGGTATACCGGAGGATAAATTACAGGTTATTTTTGAGGCATTTCAGCAGGCGGATGGAACAACCTCAAGAAAATATGGCGGGACAGGCCTCGGCCTTTCCATCAGCAGGGAACTTGCTGTTCTTCTTGGTGGACGCCTTACCCTTAAAAGCATATCAGGCCAGGGTAGCACTTTCACACTGCTTCTCCCAGTGAGTTTTTCCGGCAAACACACCGTAATCGCCAGTGCGCCGAAAGTTGATTCCCAGCAGGAAGAGCACTTTATACTGCCTGAAAAAGCTTCTGGAATAGTGCTGGAGAAACTACCTCAGGTTGCTGATGACAGAAAAGATATATCTGACAGCGACAGAAAAATGCTTATCGTCGAAGATGATGTTGAATTTGCAAGAATTCTTCTGAATCTCTCAAGGGAAAAGGGCTACAAAGTTCTTATCGCCTCTGAAGGCAGTGTTGCCCTGCAGATGGTGGACCAGTACATGCCCGACGGCATCGTTCTTGATATTGGATTGCCTGGAATGAGTGGGCTTACTGTGTTATCCCGCTTAAAAGAGAATCTTGACACAAGGCATATTCCTGTACATGTGATTTCGGGTCATGACAAAGGCTCTGAGGCATTAAAAGGTGGTGCAGTTGGTTTTCTCCGCAAACCTGTGAGCATGGAGCAAATGAATTCATTGTTTGATCGGGTAAAGAACATGGAAGAAAAGTCAGTTAAAGATCTGCTCATCGTTGAAGATGATGCTGTAATTCTCAAAGCGCTCACAGAGCTGCTTAAAGATAAAGAAGTAAGGATCTCAGAGGCAGGCAGCGGTGCAGAAGCGTTAAAGCTTTTGAAAGAGTCGGCATTTGACTGCATGATCCTGGATTACAGTCTTCCTGATACAACCGCAGAGAAATTGATCGAAGAGATAAGAAAGGATGATTCCATTCCTCACATTCCCACCATCATTCATACAGGTCGTGAACTTTCCAAGGATACACTTGCTGAATTGGACAAGTACACGGAACGGGTTATCATAAAGGGTGAGAGATCAGCAGAGAGGCTTCTGGATGAAACAACTCTATTTCTTCACACCCTGGAGAAGAATCTTCCTGAAAACAAAAGAAAGATGATTCGTGTACTTCATGACAAAGAAGCAATATTCAAGGACAGAACTATCCTTGTGGTTGATGATGATATGAGAAATGTTTTCGCCTTGAGCAGCGTTCTGGAGGAAAAAGGATTTAACCTTGTTCATGCCAAGAACGGAGCGGAGAGCCTGGAGAAACTGGATCAGCAACCGGAGATCGACCTTGTGCTCATGGATATCATGATGCCTGTCATGGATGGATATGAGGCCATGACCAGAATCAGGGCTCAGGCAAGGTTCAAAGAACTTCCAATGATCGCTCTTACGGCAAAGGCCATGAAAGGTGACAGAGCAAAGTGCATAGAAGCAGGTGCCAGCGATTATCTTGCAAAGCCTGTAGATATTGGTAAGCTGCTTTCAGCGCTGCGAGTCTGGCTTTACAGATGATCTCCGGTAACGAGGAAAGGGATAACGAGAATCTGGAGATCAACCTTCTGATCAGGGCGGTGAAAGAGAAGTACGGCTATGACTTTGCCGGTTACAGCAGAGCTTCTTTAAAAAGGCGCATAAAAAAAGCACTCAGTGAGTCAGATACAGATAGTATTTCCTCAATGATTCACAGAATAATTTACGAGAAAGAGTATTTCCATAACCTTCTGCTGAACCTTTCTATAAACGTTACTGAGATGTTTCGCGATCCTGGATTTTTCAGATCCATAAGGGACGAAGTTATTCCGGTCCTTGCTGAATTGGCTTCAATAAGGATCTGGCATGCCGGTTGTTCAACAGGCGAAGAAGTTTATTCAATGGCAATTCTTCTAAAGGAGGCGGGGATCTACAACAAATGTCAGATCTTTGCCACCGATTTTAACCAGGTTGTTCTGGAGAAAGCAAAAGAGGGAATTCTTCCAATCGGTAATCTTAAGGAATCTACAAGAAACTATCAGAAGTCTGGCGGAAGAGGCTCTTTTGCTGACTGGTACACCGCAAGATATGATTTTGCAGTGATGAAGAGTGTTTTAAGAAAGAACATACTGTTTGCAGATCATAATCTTGTTAGCGACGAAGTATTCAGCGAGGTTGATCTGGTCATGTGCAGGAATGTTCTTATCTATTTTGACAGACCTCTTCAAAACAGGGTATTCAGGCTATTCTCCAACAGCCTGTCCCAAAAAGGTTTTCTTGCTATCGGTTCCAAGGAAACCATTCATTACTCCGATATCACTGATGAATTTGAGAAGTTTTTACCGGGACAGAAAATTTTCAGGAAGAAAATATGAAAGATAGACATTTCAGCTGTGTTGTTATAGGGGTCTCTGCCGGGGGCTTAAATGCTCTTACAGTGATTGCTCATGGTCTTTCTGCAGATTTCCCGATTCCTGTTGCTGTGGTACAGCACGAGAAGTCAGATTCAGAAGATCTGCTCGCTGAACTGTTGAATTATAAGACAGATCTGTGTGTGAAAACCGCAGAAGAAAAAGACACTATTGAGGGCGGAGTAATATACATCTGTCCTGCTAACTATCATCTTCTTATTGAGGAAAACAGAACACTATCACTTTCTGTAGACCCCAGAGTGAATCATGCCAGACCGTCCATAGATGTTCTGTTTGAAACTGCTGCCGGTGCATACGGGAAAGAGCTGATTGCAGTTATACTCACAGGTGCCAGTTCAGATGGTTCCATTGGTCTCAGACAGGTCATGGATCATGGTGGTTATGTCATAGTGCAGGACCCTGCAACTGCTTACTCCAGAATTATGCCGGAAGCAGCCATTAAAGCCTGTCGGTTTCCGGATGAGATTGTTCCCCTTGAAGAAATATCTGCCAGATTAAATCAACTCTGCCGGAAAGGACGCTCCTTGTGAACAGCGAAATTGTAAGGATTCTTATTGTTGATGACAGACCCGAGAATCTGCTTGCGCTGGAGAATCTTCTTGATACTCCAGGTTTGATCGTACTTAAGGCAGAATCAGGAGATCAAGCGCTTTCCATCATGCTCATGCAGGATGTTGCTCTGGTTCTGCTGGATGTGCAGATGCCGGAAATGGACGGGTTTGAAGTAGCAGAACTCATGCGTCTAAACTCCCGGACAAAAAGTATTCCGATAATCTTTATTACTGCTATCAGCAAGGAACAGAAGTACGTGTTCAAGGGCTACAAGACCGGTGCGGTAGATTATCTTTTCAAACCAGTCAATCCTGAGATACTTATGAGTAAAGTGAATGTATTCTGCGATTTGTACAGACAGAGGTTCCTTATTCTCAGTCAGAAGGCCTATATAGAGAAACAGAACAGAGAGCTGAAGAAGCAGCTGGATGAGATAAATATTCTGGAGGGCATGCTTCCCATCTGCTCCAACTGCAAGAAAGTCAGAGAGGATGATGGCAGCTGGAGCTCGCTTGACGATTATGTCCGAAGTCGGTGCGATGTGGAATTCAGCCATAGCCTTTGTACTGATTGTGCAAGAAAACTTTATCCCGAATCGTTCTCCGGAGAAGACACCAATGGATAGTGAGAGCAAGGTTAATGTTCTTCTTGTGGATGATAGACCGGAGAATCTTCTTGCTCTAGAGAGCATACTGGAGGAAATGCCTTTGAATATATTCAAGGCAAATTCGGGGAATGAAGCTCTAGGGCACCTTATTTCCAATGATTTTGCTCTTGTTCTCATGGATGTTCAAATGCCTGATATGGACGGTTATGAGACCGCTGAACTAATGCGTGGCAGCGAACGAACAAGAGCAATACCAATTATTTTTGTAACAGCTATCAGCAAAAAGGAAAAGAACATTTTTCGTGGTTATGAAGCTGGAGCAGTTGATTTTCTTTTTAAGCCGGTTCAACCGGAGATACTAGTAAGCAAAGTAGAAGTATTTACAAGCCTGTACCGGCAGAAGTCCATTATTCAGAAGCAGGTGGCTGATTTAACCAATTACAAGGAAAGGCTTGAAGAAGCTGTTGCAGAATCAAAGCAGCTTGCCAGGGAAGCAGACCAGGCCAACAGAGCAAAAAGTGATTTTCTTGCAAACATGAGCCATGAGATAAGAACTCCTCTTAACGCAATTATTGGCATGGCCGAGTTGCTGGGGGAAACCCGTCTTTCCAGTGAGCAGAAACAGTATGTTCGTGTTTTTAATTCAGCGGGAGAGAATCTTCTAACACTGATCAATGATATCCTGGATCTGTCCAAAGTTGAAGCAGGGCATATAGTTCTTGAGCAAACCGAGTTCTCGCTGGAGGCTGTTCTTACAAGTGTCTGTGATACACTTTCTCTTAAAGCTCATGGAAAGAATCTGGAGTTGAATTCGCGTATTGTTCCGGGTACTATTGTGGGGCGCATAGGTGACCCCACCCGACTTCGCCAGATACTGCTGAATCTTGCCTCTAATTCGATTAAATTTACCAGTGCAGGTGAGGTCTCAATGACAGTTTCTACTTTATCTTCAGGAATGCTTCGTTTTGAAGTGTCTGACACTGGAATTGGTATTCCACCAGATAAACTCGACCTTATCTTCGAAAGTTTTGAGCAGGCTGATTCTTCAACAACGAGAAAGTTCGGCGGCACAGGCCTGGGTCTTGCAATAAGCAGAAGACTTGTGGAGCTTATGGGTGGAAGAATCAATGTAGAGAGCACAGAGGGCAGTGGGAGTACATTCAGCTTTGTTATTGAGTTACCAGTTGCAGCTGATTACTCGGCAAGCGTAGAGGATAAATGCATTGAAATTAATCTCAAAGATCTTGAGATTCTGATAGTTGATGATAATGCAACTAATCGTTTGATACAGAGAGAGACTCTTGCCGGCTGGGGCATAAAGGTTACCGAGGCTTCCGATGGAACAACAGCACTTGGCATACTGAAGCGGCGTAAGGAAATGGGCAGCCAGTTCGATCTGGTTTTGCTGGACGGTCTTATGCCAGGTATGAATGGATTGGAAGTGGTGTCAAAATATCTCAGTGAGGGAGCAACAACACCGTCTTCCATAATGATGTTGACATCAACCATGCCACAGGGTTACAGTTCAGAGTGCTTAAGAAAAGGTGTACAGAACTGTCTGCTTAAACCGGTAAGGAGAGATGATCTGAGAAAGGCAATTGAAGAAGCCATTTCAGACAGGAGTAAAGAAGTGCCTGCTGAAGAAAAGCATAGTCCTGCCCCTGAGGAGAAGACTGAAAGAACGCTGATCAGAATCCTTGCGGCTGATGACTCCAGCGACAATCGTTTTCTGCTCACTGCATTTCTGAAGAAATTCCCATGCGATCTTACAATTGTAGAGAACGGTCAGGAAGCTGTTGATTCCTTTAAAGAGAACGAATATGATATTGTTCTTATGGATATGCAGATGCCGGTGCTTGACGGGTTCGCGGCAACGCGTATCATCCGTGAATGGGAGGTCGAGAATGGTCATGATGCAACTCCAATCCTTGCCCTTACAGCTTATGCTCTCCCTGAAGAGATAAAGCACTGCACTGATGCGGGCTGTGACAGTCACATATCAAAACCGGTAAGAAAAAAGAAACTTATACAGGCTATTCAAGACTTTACTGTATAGCTCAGGAGAGACCGTAAAACTCCCCTTAACTACAGATGGTACTTTGCACAGTCTACTAGATCAGCAGTAGTACTTTTCCCGTTACGCTGGTATCACCTGAACGGATGTTGTAGAAATATACTCCGGGAGCAAGACTGGAACCGTAGAATTCCACATTGTGCATGCCTGGATCCAGATGCGAATTTACAAGTGTTTCAACCACCCTGCCCATTCCGTCGTATATGTCAAGGGAAACAAAACCTGAAATTTGAAGATCGAAGGTTATCCGGGTCTCGAAGGATGCTCTGTCATAAGCAGTACTGTGATATCCGAATGTTCTTTCAGCCTGCGGCACATCGGAGAACTCCCATGAACCATCACACATGGGATGGGAGTGATGCATTTTTTCACAGAGGAAACTCACTGCGATGGTAAACCTCTCATGAAGTTTGTCAAAATGCCCGCCTTCGAATATCTGGTACTCGTAGTTTATCCCAGGAGCATCGAGTGAGTCTGTTTTTAAGTATGACCATCTGAGCTGGCATGCAAAAAATGGAATCTGCTTGACAAGTATTTGAAACAGGTTAATATATAAATACAATTCAAAACCCGTGAGGGTAATCTTCGGACGGAAAGGGTACATAATGAGAAAGACCATTTCAAAGGAAACAGCGGAACGAGTGGTGAATGATGGTGCGAACAAGGTAACAGAAGAGGACCTGTACAAAGTTGTAAACAGGGCAGACGACATTCAGAGAAAGGTCTCCATGCACGGACCCCTGGGAAGATTTATCAGCGATGTAAAGCTGATGATCTCCCTTGTGAAAGACTATTGGAACAAAAACTACAGGGAGGTTCCATGGTGGACAGTTGCTGCTGTTGTTGCATCTCTTCT
Organism: Candidatus Sabulitectum sp.; assembly: GCA_023145935.1. The sequence goes on from JAGLDB010000002.1 coordinate 9,838, forward strand.
TTATGTACTTAGCCCTGTTGATCTTATTCCTGACTTTATTCCGTTCTTTGGACTTCTCGATGACGCGGCAGTGGTATCCGCCTGTCTTTTGCTGATTGAGCAGGATCTAAGCAAATACAAGATCTGGAAAGATCTCGAGTCACAATCAAAGAAAATGGATGGAAATAATGAACAGTAGAAAAGCACCTATTGTGGTGGTACTGAATATGCTGATTGCAGGCTGTTTCTTCGTACTGCCTGCCATGGCAGAGTCTGGTTTTGGTGCTGCCGGAGCTGAAGCCGATAGCAGCAGAACTCTTGAAGAGATGCTGAATTATGCAATAGAAGATGAGTTTGCAGCCAGGGCAGAGTATGAGATGATCATTGCGGAGTATGGAGAAATTCGTCCATTCACCAACATAATCCGTGCTGAGGAATCTCACATTGCTCAATTGATCCCACTTTTTCACCAGTTTGGCTTTGAAGTACCTGAAGATGCTTCAGGCAGTTTCGTGGTGGTTCCTGAATCATTGAAGAATGCTTTTGAAATAGGTATTGAAGCAGAGATAGTAAATATTGCAATGTACGAAAGCTTTCTGGAAGGTGATCTGCCGGATGATGTGAGAGATGTGTTTGAGTACCTGAAAGCAGGATCAGAGAACCACCAGAGAGCTTTTGAGAACGGTTTGCTTCGCTACCAGTAAGCAATTCATATTCAGAAGAAAGATTTCTGTTGATCTACTATTTTACCCACATTAGTCTTCTTCTGGGCTCCTGTTAAAGAATTCACTGATCCACTGAAAGTCGCATCCAGCATTCGAAGCAGCGTTTTCATCATTATCTCTATCGCCGACGAAGAGAACTGTTGAAGGATCAACATTGTAGAGTTCCATCAGCTGGATAAGCATTCCCGGAGCTGGTTTTCTACAGCTGCAGCCGCTGTATGGAATGTGCGGGCACATCTGGATAGTCCCTTGAGCTGGAGAAAAGCCGAAGGCTTTAATGAAAGTATCATTGAGAAGATCCATAGCAGTATCTTCAGCAAAATAACCCGAACCAACGCCTCCCTGGTTGCTTGCAATGCCATAGCCTACACCGGATTCACCCCCTGGACCAGCCCAGTTGAAACTGGCAAGCTTTTCTACAACATCCGGGTAAAGTTTCCATTCTCCAGTTCTATTCGGGCATGGTTGCCCTGGAACCGTGCAGTATCTTAGAGTCCCATCGGCATCAAAGATGATTAAGCTGTATTTCACTGACTCCCCCATAGGTTTAAACAAATCTTGGATACTACGGAAAAAATGCACTACAGGTAAAATACTATCTGAGCAGTTCTCTGCAACCATCTATCCACTTCAGTATCGGTTGCAGCATCGTCACTGACTGAAGGGGTATTGCGCCAATGGAGCTGTATGTAGTAACTTAACTGAAATCCCGCATTTAGTTGTGTACTTTTTCAGAAGGAGGCGGCATGGCAGAGAAGAGGCGAACAGTTGTTTTTGCAGAAGTACTGTATGATGGCAGGAGCAAACAGGAGAACTGCTCAATTGTTATAGAAGATGATAAGATAGTGGATGTTCTTCAGAAGAAGCTTGACGCAGATTATTCCGGTTTTGTAACTCCGGCATTCATAGATGCCCACTCACACATTGGAATGGACAGGGAAGGTGAGCCCTGGAGCGAATCCGAACTGAATGACACACTGAACCAGATACTGCCTGTGAACGATCCTCTTAACAGCATCTACTTCGATGACAGAGCATTCAAGGACGCAGTTGATTTTGGAGTCCTCTATAGCTGTGTTGTTCCAGGCAGCGGAAATCTTTTCGGCGGCAGGGCAAAGGTGATCCGCAACTTCGCCCCAAACCGGAAAACAGCAGAATTGAAAGACTACGGGTTCAAGATGGCCCTGGGCTACAATCCCAGATCAACAACTGATTGGAAGGGGGACCGCCCAAATACACGAATGGGCGTTTATGCCCTTCTTGAGCAGAAATTCGATGAGGTCATCAACAAAAGAAACAAGGCTTCCCTGAAGAGAGAAAAGGAGTTGCACAAGCTTCAGAAGGATGCGAAGAAAGAGGAGTTCTCACATGATGAGATAAAGTATCAGACATCTCTTATTGAAAGAGAGTACCTACAGACCTTTACCCCCGGGGAAGGTGCAGTTATGGAGCTGCTCGCAGGGGAAAAAACAGCCAAGGTGCATGTACACAAAGAAGACGATGTTCTTTACCTTATAGAGTTTGCCCGCAAGTATGGTATCAAGGTAACAGCTGAGCACACAGGTGATGTGTTCCATAAAGATATCTTTAACGAACTCGGGAATGCGGGAATCCCCATTGTTTACGGCCCCCTTGGATCAGTAGGGTATAAGGTTGAGCTGAAGCATGCTTACTACCAGAATGCAGGGCTTCTGATGGAATCAAATGCATTCTATGGCCTCATGACAGATCACCCGGTTATATGGACCCCATTCCTGAGAGATAGTCTGAAATTCTTCCTTATTCAGGGAATGTCACCGGAGGAGGCAATTTCCATGATAACATGGAAAAATGCAAAAATTCTTGGTATTGACGATACACTTGGTACAGTTGAGCCGGGAAAGACCGCAAGCCTTGTTGTCTGGAAGAGAAATCCTCTTGATCTTGCTGCTTTTCCGCAAATGGTCATGGCGGAAGGAAAAGTAATTCGTGAATAGTCGCGGCTTCAATCGGATTTGCATATCTGATCATGCACAACCAGACAGGAATAGAGTATATAGTGTTGCCTGATAGATCATTTTTTTTGACCGATGGGGATCTCAATGAATTCCGGAGCTTCTTTAAACCAGGTCATATCTGGTCTCTACTGCTGAAAGACGCTGAGGGATTCAGATTCTGGAAGATTCTGCGTGAGGTCAATGGGGAACTATGGATTCAGCATGGAACCGGAGCAGTTGCTCATGTTTTTATTGATAAGGACAGAATTATTTCTGTAGAACTTCTTCAGGAAGAGCAAGCAGAGAAAATACTCAGGAAATACGGTTTTCCTGTTTCCTCTGATATGCGCCATCGAGCAAGCAAATTTCTTTGCTCCGGCAAGGATGTCCACTCTGCGTTGCTTGCAGCATGGTCCCGGTTGGCAGGTTTATCCCCGCTTCCACCTGTTTTATGTGATAACGGCATCACTCTGATTCGATACCGATTCTCATGGCAGGGTATTCTGGAAGTGAAAGTCTCGCCCGAGGGCAGGGTGGTGTCGCATCTCTGGTATACAGCAGGGGATGCAATGGATATCTTAAATTCATAATCGTTACCCCCACAGTTGGGATATCAGAGATGGCAGGTTCTGTGACAACTAATTTGCGATGTCTACACTTGCAATGGCGGATCTTAGCACAAAGGCTCTGATCGTATTGGAATCAGTATCTCCGGGGAAGATGTAAAACCCTGTAGAATCTCGGTGAGACAATTCTGAAATACCGTAGAATTTTTCTCCATCCTTGAAGGTTACAACAATATGCCTTCCGAAAAAAGGCGCTTTCTTGAAGTCGTGGGAGTCTTCATGCAACGGATCTCCATCGAAATCCATAACGATAAAGACAGCTTTAAGATTCTCAAGCCAGAATTTAACTGAATCTGCTGGCTCTTCAAGTGTTGCGAGATGAAAGTACGGAACAGTGGGAGTGAAATCGGAAGAATACCCTTTTGAGATACTACCGTCATTGCCGTGCACCACAATCTTATTCATGTGACGCCTCCTTAACCACTTATGCCTGTCTATAGATTAACTGCTTCTGTATGTGATGTCAATAGGATATTGATGAAGAATCTGTTTAGGAATCTGATTTATCAGGTCTTTTTCACCATGAAGAACCTTGACTCCTCCAGCGGTCGCTCAGATATACGATGACAATTGCTGCCGTGCATAACAGTGCTCTTTCTATAATGCGGAAACAGTGTTACATTCTGTTATTCCTGGGTGTTTCTGTTTCAGTGGCACTTTTAGTAAGGTTGAGTGGGATTCTGTGTATAAACCAGCTTTATGAGTGTTTCACATACTTTAAGAGGAGGGTTGTTTTGAAAACAGCTAATGTTTTTTTAATGCTTGCGACTCTTTCATTGTTTGCGGTCTTGGGTTGCGGTGAAGGTGCAGTGGCGGATAGTGCTGAAGAAAGTGCTGCTGTGGTTGATGCCGGGAATCATGATGCCGACGCTGAGAGTGCTGAGAATTCTAATGGAGATTCAGAGTATGATTCTGTTCCTACAGATATTAACTACGACAACTTTGACGCTGGTATTCCAGATGGATTCCCTGACGTAATTCCTGTATATGATATTGCAAACTCTACAGTCATGGGAGGCATGGAGACGGATGCTGGGGGAACCATGGTGTATAATCTGGTTCTGGGAAGCAATGATGAGATATCCGATGTTTCTGAAACGATAATCAACAACCTTGAGAACATTGACATGAACATTGCAGTTGAAGGTTCATCAATGCTTATGGGATACATGGGGAACTGGGACTATACCATCACTGTAGACAACGGCGAAGCTGATGGATTTGTTACAGTTATTACATACAGCATTGTAGAGAAGCAGTAACAGAAGGGCGATGAACTGATTTGAGACTAATACTGGCGGTGATGGTGTTCTCAGTGACAGCGTTTGCAGAATCTGTTTTTGCGGAAGATGAGGTTTTATGGGCAGAGATAGACAGGATCAACGGGATCATTGAAGAAGCAGATCACCTGGATTCAAGCCACCTTGAAATTCTTTTTCAGGAAACAGTTGAGGTTGCTTTGTCTCATGAGTTGCAGAGCCAGTTCGAGGATCTTAGAACGGACGCTTTCGAAACGGGAGATTTCGATGAGATTGATGCGTACGCAGAACGGGCCGGCATGGCTATAAATGTTTTTGTTATGGGGGAATCCAACAATATAGGTGTGAATACTCCAGTTTTTCTGGATATCAGTACTGCCGATACTGAAGCTTATACCTTTTTTCTGGTCAGTGTGGGTGGCTTTTATGCAGGCAGAGAAATTTCACGCATTGGTACTGCTGAACTTCCTGCCTGGATGGAACGCACTGAATCAAGCGTGCAGGCAGAAGTAGACCCTGAGAAAGCAGAAGAATGGCTTGGTTACTGGCGGACAATTCGTCCTTCCCTGAATGGTTACTTCCTTAGCATAGCAGATGCAACCATTCAGGAACTTGCTGCAAGAGTTCAATAGAGGAGACAGCGAGGAATCTGGAAATGATACCTGGAATAGTTGCGGTTTGCATGGGATTTGTTCTACTGGAAGGTTCAGGTTATGAAATACTTGTTCCAGGAAACTATTTCCAGGGAGAAACTGAAGCAGTGAGAGGTGAGCTCTGGCATGGAGTTTATGCCACTTCCGCCGGATACGAATTGAGAACTGTTGAGTTGGTGGTTAAGGCAGCACACTCATTAGCCGATGGACCCAACGAAGAGAGAACTGGCAGTTTAATTCTTGTGGCAGGTGAGGAAGGTAAACTGCTATTTCTTTTACAATCAGAAGATGGAGTTTTTTCGCCTGGTTTGATCCATACCGAATTGGTAAACACCGGTGATCTTCAAATTGGTGTTTCAATTCAAGTTAGTGACTCATACGAGGTATTTACAACCGAAGAAGGATTGTTTCTGTCTGACGGTCATGTTTCTCAGAGGCTTTCCGATGTGTATCCCGATTCTCATGGTGAAGGTGTTTCGGTGGTGTGGGTGGGTGACCTTGATGGAGATGGCGGGATCGATATAGTTCTGGATGATCAACCTCATTATGCAACAAAATGCTTCTACCGGTTGTTTCTTTCCTCTGAAGCGGATCCAGGTTCTCTGGTTAAAGAAGTTGCGAGTTTCTCTGCAGTGGCATGCTGAAAGGGATCCTGCCTGTAGACTTGGCTGTTTACGCATTCCCCCGGCATCCTTGTGAGAGTTTATGCTCCATCCTGAACATGGATAAAGGATTCTTCGGTGTGAAATGTGCAGTTCGCAGAAATTTTTATAACCAGTGTTGTCTTTTTGAAAGAAGTGCAGTGAGCCAGTGATCAACAGTTGATTGTTGTTTTGAAGCTACAGAAATCCAAGAGTCATGAAGAGACCGAAGAGAGCCATTGCAAGTCCGGAGAACAAATGAAGTATCAGTTCCATGGTCTTTGTCCCGGCAGATTCCTTCATGGCGAGAGTTATTCTGTTTCTCATGAGAACGGTAAGAAGTCCGAGTGTCGCAAGAAGAATTCCCATACCGAGAGACATGAACAGAATGGACAGTATTCCAAGTAGCACAGCATCGCCTGCTACGGAAAGTATCATTATAGCAGACGCTGCCGGGCATGGTACCAGCCCGGAAAGAATCAATCCGGCAATCCCCCTGTCTTTTTCTGTGATATTTTGTTTCTCCCTGTATTTCCTGATCCCGTGAATGATCATCCAGACTCCCAGGATAAGTATGATGGCATATGTGACGGGAAACAGAAAATTTTGAGCTGCGTCCAAGGAAATAAGTAGAGAGTGTGCAGTAAAAAGGTATAGGCCTCCCACAAGTACAATAGCGCTTGCGGCATGGACCATAGCAAGAAGAAATCCTGCAAGGAAACCTTTGGCCGGTTTTGTTCCACGACCGAGGAAATATGTTACAAGAACCATTTTTCTGTGCCCTGGCCCCAGTGCATGCAGAACTCCAAAAATGAAAGAAACCCCGAGCAGCAGCCATAGGCTTTTCATGCTTCCAGTTTCATTGATATCTGCCATAGTATTTGAGATTGAAAGTTGAAGTTTTCTCTGCGCTGAAGTGCTTTTAGTAAGAAGAGAGCCAATAACCGGCCATGTGGAAGGGCCCCCGGGTGCTCTAAGTGAGTTTTCCGATTGCTGCTCATCAGCACTGCCCCCTGATATGAATGGATTTGACTGTGCAAATAAACAGGATGAGAACATAAAGAGGAGAAGGAACGGCTTAAAGAACTGCATCACATCAATCGGTATTCAGATAGACAACAAGTTGTTGAGGGAATGCAGTTCCAGAGTAGCTTGATCCTTCCCGGGATACTGATACTGTTCCTCCATAAGATATGGCTATATCATCATTCTGCTCGATTGCATAACGGGCTGTTTCACTGCCAGGCCCGGTAACGGTGATTGGAGAGCCTTCGCTGTAGAGAATGTCACAGTAGTATGTGCTGTCATAAATTGCAACTCTGAAAACTCCAGTGGCTACGGGAATATCAAAGGGACAGAAGAATCTATAAACCAGTGCTCCGTCCTCCATGAACACAGAGAACTCTTCTATGCGCAAAGGTGAGTAAACCTGTCCGTCAATATCCAGGAAAGTAAAATAGTCGGAGGTCTCCAGATTAGAGAATGCGCCAGAAAAAACCTCTGATCTTTCAGTCGAAGAAAATTGACCATCTCTGTTCCTGTCAAAATCAGTTGTTATAGCCGCTGTGAACATCGGGTCGAAGTGCCAGGTAATTTCAAGTCCAGAGAGAATATCTCCCTGAAGGCGAACCTCCATCTCTGTATCGATGAACATATGCGGATGTGCAAAAAGACTGCCCCATGAAACAAACAGTACAGTACAGAACAGGTGTTTCAAAGATTCTCTCCTCAAGGTCTCAAGTTGCTGTAATATACAGAAACTGTCTGGAGTATACGATGAGAAGAGAACAGGAGTACAGATAGAAGTGAAAGCTTTGTTGCCCGGTTTTCCATCCCGGGTTACACTATATTGCGTTTGTGTGTTATTTGGAAGGAGATTGGGTATTAAAGACTGGAGCCGGCAGCGAAGAGACATGGTTGCTCTTCTTAAACGAACGGGAATTCAGGACAGTCTGGTTCTGCAAGCAATGGGAGTTGTTGAAAGGCACAGATTTGTTCCCTTAAGACACAGATATCAACGGTTGGAGGATCCTTACTGCGATCATCCGCTTCCCATTGGCTGTGATCAGACAATATCACAGCCCTTTGTTGTGGCATATATGCTGGAGAAACTGAAACTGGTTGCCGGAGAGAAAGTCCTGGAGGTTGGAACAGGGTCAGGATATGTTGCTGCAGTACTTGATGAAATGGGTATTAATGTCTTTACAGTTGAAATAATTAAAGAGCTTGCCTGCAGAGCAGAGGAAATCATGGGTGATAAAGTTCACCTTCGGATCGGAAACGGATACGCAGGCTGGCCGGAGAAAGCACCTTTTGATGCAATTATTCTAAGTTGTGCTCCACGAAGTATTCCGGAAAATCTTACGACTCAGCTAAAAGATGGCGGGCGAATGATCCTTCCAGCAGGAGATCGGGATCAGCGACTTGTAATGGTGACAAGAACAGGAGCGGACATCATCATGCAGGAAGACATTCCTGTACGATTTGTTCCTATGGTACACCGGTAGCTGTAAATGTTCTACTCTACCATGTTAACACTTTCTATGAATGAATTGATCACAAAGGCCCGCTCGGTATTTGCTTCCGGGTCTACGGGAAAGAGGAAAAACCCTGTTCTATTTCTGTGAACGGTATCTGATATCCCGAAGAGCATTTCGCCATCATAGAATGAGACCACAATGTGTTTACCTGAAACTTTTGCTTCACTGAAGTCATGAGAATCAGTGTGAAGGAAATTTCCCCGAAAATCTTTCACGAAAAAAACTGCCTTTAGATTATCGAGTTTAATCTCTTCTTTACAAGCGGAATCATTAACACTGGTGAGATGAAATTTCGCATTTTGCGGCGAGAAATCATTTGTATGCCCTTTAGCAATCTCACCGTTCTTCATATGTACCACAATCTTATTCATTCAAAACCTCCGTTCAGGCAGATCCATTTCTAATGTAAACTCACCGCAGCTGCTGCGTCAATGCAAGAAGCAGTTGATATTATCGCAGAAGCAGGGAATATTCCCAGTTCGGTGTGAGTACATCTGCAAAGAGAGGTGAAAACATAAAAGAGAAAGTACCAGCCTGGATAATTCCTGTATGCCTGTTGGCTTTTTCGGCTGCCGGATACCGATCTGGCCAGTACGAATCAACTCTGGAAGCGTTGACTGAGAGCAGCAATACTTCTATTGATGAAGGTGTGGTTCATGAGATTCCAGACAGAGAAGTTTTTAACGGGCTGGCTTCCGGAGGAGAGTTAACAACCTCTCTACAGTTTTCGGAGGTGAAATTTCTTGTTACAGATATCCGCTCAGATGAACCCGAGCTGTATTTCATTGATTCAAATGATGTTGTGTATCACTGGAAGTTTTTTAATGAAGTTCTAGGGTGGAATCTTAGTCTGCTGGATTTTAACACCAGAACATACACCGACTTCAACAGGAGAATTCTTGCTGGAAGCGTTGTTGCTCATGACAGATATTCAAGTGTCGATCACCCTGAAGGAATTATCGCCATTGAGTTCTGGCCCAGTGATCCAATTCACATAGAAGATGTTCAGCTGGCATTTCAGCTCATCAATCAGGGAATGAAATTTGCAGCCGGAAGAATTGTTTATCACCCGGTGGGAGAGACTCAAGTAAGGATATATCAGGAAGAGTATGAATCATTCCAACTTGCTGGAGTTCCAGTTCTGCTCACCAGTGACTTGTACAGCGGAGTTGATTATACAGCATTAAATACAGGTATGGCTTGTGGAGTTCTCAGAGACGGAAATACTGTGAACGCGTTTTCCCCGGGAGATATTCTTGTGTTTGAATCCATACCGAATGATATAAGTCATGTGGCTGGAATTATAACCACGATCCCGCAAACCCCTCTTTCGCACATTAATCTTATTGCTATTCAGAATGGCACTCCAAACATTTACATTCCTGATTTTACAGATTCACAGGAGTACCAGGCTCTTATTGGAAGGTATGTAAGGCTGACCGCTCTTCCTGGAGGATACACGATTAAAGAAATATCTTATGCTGCAGCAATATCGTGGCTTGAATCAGTAAGACCTGCTGAATCAACAATTTTAGAGAGAGAGATCAGTGAGCAGTGGATATTGCCAATTGACATGATAAGGCTTGATGATTCAAGCGCCTACGGTGCAAAGGCTGCAAACCTGGGGGAACTAACCTGGTGCTTACCGAATTACAGCATCCCTGAAGGCTTTGCGATACCTTTCTACTATTACCATAAATTCATGGAGCACAATAACCTGTACCATCTAGCAGATTCGATGATGACTCTGGAAGAGTTTGATCTTGGTGTGGGCGAAAGAGATGCTCTTCTTCGAGAGCTGCGGCAGAGGATCATGGAAAGTGAAGTTCCAGAATGGATAGTCGATTCCCTGAGCGTGATGGCCCAGCGGTTTGAACCGGGGGTATCACTTCGATGTCGTTCCAGTACAAACAACGAAGACCTTCCAGGGTGGAGCGGAGCAGGGCTATACAGCTCTTTTACCCACCATGCTGAAGAAGGCCACCTTTCCAAAACGATTAAGCAGGTGTGGGCTGGATTGTGGACATACAGAGCATTTGAAGAAAGAGACTTCTACAGAATTGATCATTTCTCTGTTGCAATGGGGGTTCTTGTTCATCCCAGCTACAGAAATGAGATTGCCAACGGAGTTGCTGTTACCGGGAACATATTCAACCCTTTTATCCCAGGATATTATGTGAATGTTCAAGTCGGAGAGGATATGGTAACAAATCCAGAGCTGGAATCGATTCCAGAGGAATTTATTGTAACTGAGCAGAATATCACAGGTAATCCAATAAGAGAGGTTCAGTACATCGGTCTTTCAAACAGGGTTTCCAGCAATGAAAGAGTTCTCGGTGAAGAACATATTGAACAGCTGTCAGACTATCTTGAAAGAATTCAGAATCACTACCGAATATCTTATGGAATCAGCAGCGACGACTTGTATTTCGCCATGGAGGTTGAATTCAAGATCACAGTTGATGGAGAGTTGATAGTGAAGCAGGCCAGACCCTGGGTCAGATGATTCATTAGATGGATGAAGATTAACAATGGCCTTTCAAATGTGCCTATAAATACATATCTTTTGTTGTGGTTCTCAACATTATTCAAAGGAGTTAACATGCCGAAGCTGTTCATTACAGATGTAGAATCAGATGCTGATCTTAAAGTATATGTAGCGGATATCAGAGGAGAAGCTCATCTTGCCGTTTACGAAACAACCAGTCAGTGGGAAGCTACTGAGCCGCAGATATGGGCTTACAGTGATATCCGCAGCGACGCCTATAAGGTGATCTTCTTTACAGATGGTGCATGGAACGCAGATCTGGTAATTTTCAAAACCGATATCCAATCTGACGCAGGCTGGCTGGATTCTTCCAGAGAAGGTGTTCTTTAGAGGATGAGGAAAATCATTTTCTTCTCTGTTGCCTTTTTCCTTCTTCCGGTTGCGGGGTGTCTCGATTTTGGAGAAAATATTGAGACCGAGGAACCCACTGCAGAACAACTTGCTTTCTGTCAGTCGGCAATGTACCTGAATGATCAGCTTGCATATGAGCCGATTGGCCTGAGAATAGACGCAACAGGAATTGATGCTGTAGCATGGTTCTGCTTTTACACAGAAGAAGAGGCTATTGAAAGAATCTTTGACTCTGAATTTGTATCTGCTGATTCCCTCAGCGGTCCTGTTTCGTTCTATTCAAACGAAAGCATGCCTGCGTGGTGGGATGTGGATGAAAAGGTGTTTGAAGGTGGAACCGTATCTCTGAATGGAGGCATACACATGACTGTTGGCATCCACAGGGAAGAGCGCGGGAGTACCGTTTACATTTTCTGGTGTGAGAGCTGATACTATTTATCAGATTCTTTCCAGTGTTCCGGCCAGGGAAGAGATGCTTCAGAGCAGTGGTTATCCAGCAGACCTCTTCGAAGTTTTATGAAGGTTTCAGAGAAATCCGTTGGCTGCAGTTTCATTCTGGAGATTATCTCATTCGCTTTCCGGTACGATTCAATGCTCAATTCCTTTTTACCGAAGAGGTATTGAATGTATCCTGAACCGGCAAGGGCCGCTGCCATGTTCTCTTCGTCGCCGATTTCTGTAAAGATAGAAAGCGCTTCGTGGTAGAGCTGTCCCGATTCCTCCAGTCTGTCCTGAAAAATGTATTGAAGAGCATGGTTGCTCATTATCCAGGCAGAGGTTCTTTTGTCACCAATCTCCTTCATGATGGTCATTGCTTCTGAATATGCTTCTTCTGATTTGAGGAAGAGACTTTCATTCCTGAAGAAGTTTCCGAGATTGCACAGGAAAACACCTTCAGGCATCCTGTCACCCAGTCTGTGGAAAATTTCAATTGCCTTCTTGAAGTGATCTTCACCGGTGATTGCTTCATTTCTGTCATCATAAAGGCTGCCAAGGTTTCCAAGGGTTTTTGCCTCGTTTCTTACATCTCCAATATGTCTGAAGATCTCAAGAATTTCCTCAAGAAGAATAATCGCCTGGTCGATCTCACCAGTATTCCTGTAAAGTATTCCAAGATTCCCCAGTGCCCTTGCTTTGCCCCTCAGATTCTGCTGGTTTGAGAACAAGTCTCTTGCCCTTTCAAAATACTCTTTCGCCTGGACGGATTCCCGGTGTATTCCGGATATAACTCCAAGTCTGCATAGAACATCACTCTCAATTTCTTCATAGCCAAAATTTCTGCATATGACAAGAGATTTCAGCAGATGATCCAGAGCTGAATCCATATCCCTGATCGCTATGAAATGCGAGCCCATGGCTATCTCTGTTCTTGCCAGCCATTCATTCAAGTCATTGCTTGAGGCAATGCGATGCATTCTTTGAAGAAGGCCTTCAAGCTCTTTCCATCTGTGTGTAAACTCAAGGGCAACGCTGCTCTTATGGAGAACAGCCAGTAGATTCAGCATTTTCTTCGTATTGTCCTCACAGGGAGACAGCCATCTGTCAATCTTTTTCCCCCACTGTAGAACTGCATCATACTGGTAGTTTTGTGAAGCGTACTTTTGTGCAATAGTTCCCCAGGCGATTGCGGAAGAATCTCTCCCGCCACGCTCCCAGTGTTCTGCGAGTTTTGCTGATATTCTATTTGTATCCTTACCGAATATTTCTTCCATAGATTCAGCAACTGCCTTGTGAAGCACCCGCAGATTGTGTGAAAGAATACTGTTGTAAGCAGTTCGCTGAATAAATGAGTGATGGAAAACAAAACTTATACCTTGATCAGATGCTGTTTTCTCAAGAAACTGTCGTTCTACAAGCTGGTCGAATACATCCTCCCCTCCGGACTCTATACCCAGCTTAAGTTCAACACTCTTGTATATGTCATATCTGAATTCCATACCAAACACTGAGCAATTCAATAAAGTCTTTCTTAAAAGATCCGGCAGTCTATCAAGTCTTGATTGAAGAAGCCCGGTAAGACTTCCCGGCGTGGAAAACTCCACTGAGTTGTGGGCCAGAATCCATGTACCATTTACCATTAAGAGTCCGCCGGACTCCACAAGGTGAAGAATAAGCTCCTGGAGAAAAAACGGATTCCCGCTGGAGTGTCTGTTAATGAACTCGATTGTTTTAGGTGAAACCGGGCAGTAATCAGCTCCGCTTAGTCTCTTCAAGAATTTTTCTGTGAAGTCTGTTACTTCATGAAACGTCAGCTCGCCAAGGCTGATTTGATTGCACAGGGCGTATGCACTGCTTTTGCAGATATCGTCAGGGAGAAGATTCTTGTGGTCTGATCTGCGAATAAGCAGGAAGATGACTGGATAAACGGAATAGCAGTTCTTGACAATGAAGTCTAGAACTTCAGCATCTGTGGAATCCATCCACTGAAGGTCTTCAAGAACCACAATGACAGGGGAGACCTCAGAGAGTGATTCAATAAGATCCCTTACTGCCATTCTTGTTTCAGTGGCAATTGCCTTATCTCCCATTTCTGTAAGATCGATGTGACCGGAAGATGCTGAAACAAGCCTTCCAAGGAAAGGCAATGCACCTTTAAGGTCTTTGGAATGGCAGCATCTAGAAACAGAATCAACAAAGTCATGGTATGAGACAGTGTTTTTCATCTGGAGATTAAGCAGGTTTTGCAGAACTGCGGACCAGAGCCAGTGCGCCGGCTGGGCATCAGAAATTGAATAACCACGAAGAATTATTGCTTTACTTTCTATGGATTCGTTCTTTAGAAATTCTGTTACCAGTCTGGTTTTTCCTGTTCCGGCTTCACCGGTGAGTTCCACTATCAGGTGTCTAGCTCCACCCATTCTATTCTTCCCGGTGCCACGATCCACTTGCTTTCTTCTTACCTGAGCAAGAAGGGAGTATTCTTTTTCTCTGGAAACAAAAACTGTTCTGACAGATGCAGGGCAGAAAGCCGGGTTACTTTTGTATGCTACGGCAACAGGTTTCCAAACGCGCACGGGAACAGTAATACCTTTCACCGTGAGCTCTGCCGGCTTAGTCCACTGAATATTCTCTGAACAGTTGGAGTAGACACTGTCTGCTACAAGAATAGAGTTCTCTTCCGCATTTTCTTCCATTCTTGAAGCAATGTTCACTGTGTTTCCCATTGCGGTCAAATGGCCAATTGCATCCGGTGCTACAGTCACAGGCCCGTTGTTGATCCCTATTCTTGCCGAAAGACGAACGCTGATACTTTTAAGTATAGAACCTGCAATCTCAACCACTTCAAGCATTTTGAAACCACACAGGATCGAGCTTCTGCTGTTGTTCTCTGTTGAACGGATTGCACCGAAAAGAACCATTATCCTGTCGCCTTCGATCTTGTCAACATAGCCGGAATACTGCTCAGCTGTAAAAACCAGTTCATCCATAAGGCTTTTGGTAATGTCATGTACGGTCTCGTGATCAAGAGATTCGGAAAATGCAGTAAACCCGGATAGATCAAGGAAGAGAACCGCCACATCCCGCCTTTCGCCTGGAACAAGCATTGCTTTGTTCAGATCGCTTGCGATATTCTGCTTCTTACGGGCAAGAAAAGCGTTCTTAAGAACCGATCCGAGCTCTTCATTCATTAGCAGACCGTCTTTCAGTTGATGAACAAGGGAATCTGTATAGGACAATGGATGTAATGGTTACCCCTTACTATTATGCACTGGTTTGATAAATGCAACAAATGAAATTGACAGTTTGTTCTGTATTCAGTATATCACCGACAGGTGACACCATGTGGTGACATTTTCTTTGAGGAGTTGTGACAATGAACAGAAATTCCGAGAAAACAAAATACAGAATATTGAAAGGCCTTGAAGAACTCATAACCCGTGAAGGTTTCACCGGAGTGGGAGTGAATGCAGTAGCCAGAGAAGCTGGTGTGGACAAGGTTCTTATATACAGATATTTCGGATCCATGGAAGGACTTCTTAGAGCATTCGCCGATGAGAAGGAATTCTGCCCGCAGGTTGCAGATCTGCTTCACGACATTCCAGAGGAAGCTCCTCAATATGAAGTCGCAACCCGTATTGTTTTAGAACATGTCAGGGCATTACAGAATAGCCCACTGGCTCAAGAACTTGCATGCTGGGAGCTTACAGAGCAGAATCCTCTCACCGTTCTATTCGGAAAGGAAATGGAGAATGGTGCCATGAAAGCCCTTGCAGACAGGGGCATCATTCCAGATGAGGATGTGATCACCCTGTCAGTGATAGTTCTGTGTGGTCTTCAATATCTTGTTCTCCGAGGTAGAAACAACAATCCGATGATGGATATAGACTATTCCAAACCAGAGACCAGAGAAAAGGTTGAGCGGGTGATCGCTACAATGATGAAGGCTTTTTTCAAATCCAGGGGGCCGATAAAGTGAAGAATTTTTTCCATCACGCTGTTTTTCTGTTAATCCTGCTAATTGCCGGTTGCGCCAAGGAGGGTAACTCAGGCAGAGAAGCAATACCGGTAACTGTGTATATCCCGGAGCCGTCAATGATATCAGAAACTGTTCTTGCGCCATGCAGGCTTGAGGCAGGCTCAGAAGCTGTTGTTTCTGTGTCGGTCTTAAGCGTGGTCGAAGAGGTTCTGGTCACAGCAGGAGACACAGTAGTAGCAGGCCAGAGGCTTGTAGTGCTCCGTACTGATGATCTTCAGAGGGCATCGATCTGCGATGCAGCAGCAATTCTTACAGCTGCAAGAGCAGCTTCAGAGTATGCCCACGGAAATCTTCAAAGAGCTCTTGAACTAGTTGAAACGGGCGCAATGAGTGCCGGTGAATTTGACCGGATCGATACAGAAGCAAGAGCATCAGAAGCAACTTACTACCAAGCTGTTGCAGTTTACGATCTATCTTCTACAACAGCCAGGAACGGCTATGTTCTTGCTCCTTTTGACGGTGTGGTAGGAAGGGTTATTGCCACTCAGGGAAGCAGGACCCAGGGGCCACTCATGAGCATTTTCGGTACAGAGACAATAAGAGCTCAACTGCTGGTGGCTCCCGGACATATTCACAGGCTTAAGAATGGCTTACCAGTTGTGTTTATTACAGATCATTTTCCGGGCAGAGTTTTTCCTGGATCGGTTGTTTCTGTTTCGGAAACGGCAGATGTTGTTTCGGGCCTGGTAGCACTGACAGTTCAGTTTAACGATACTACTTCATCTTTAATACCGGGTCTTTCAGGCATGGCTATGATCTCCCTTGAAACCAGGGAGGATGTACTGGTTCTTCCCGGCAGCATGATGACTTTTATAGACGAGAGTACCATGGAGATATTTCTGGTTCGTGACGGTACTGCTGTTAGGCAGATCGTTAATACCGGAATAAGGAATGGAATTTCATACGAGATCACTGGTGGTCTTCAGCCAGGAGATTCCGTGATCGATCTGGGGCATACGCTTGTCTCTGAAGGCATGGAGGTAAGGGTGGTTGAACAATGAATCTTTCCGGACTTGTGGTCAAGAGAAAAATAACATTCCTCATGGTGTTCATTCTTATGGGATCAGCGGGAATCTTCGCTCTGACCCAGCTGGGCCTGGATTACTTTCCCAAGGTGGATGTGGGGCAGATCCTCATCGTCACCATTCTTCCAGGAGGCGCTCCCGAAGAAGTTGAAAATCTTGTTACCAAGGTAATTGAAGATGCAGTTTCAGGGGTTGAGGGAGTGAGTTCGGTAGAATCTTCTTCCGGCAACTCAACCAGCGGTATTACGGTTTATGTATCTTCTTCCGCTGATATTGAAGCGGTTGAAAGGGACATCAAAGAGGCAGTAGAGCTTGCTAAGAATGCTCTGCCTGATCAGGCTATGGAACCGGTGATCAAGGCCATGGAATCCAGTATGAAGCCTCTGGTTATCGTTGGTGTCAGCAGCGACAATTTGAACAGTGGAGAGCTTAGACAACTGGTTTCTGAGGAGATCGGGCCAATCCTCAGTAGAGTATCAGGCGTTGCCTCCAGTACCATTTCAGGTGGAGAGGTACGGCAGATAAATATTTCTGTTAATCCTGTTCTGCTTGCAGACAGGGGCATTTCTCTTCTACAGGTTTACGGGGCTCTGCAATCTGTTCAGGGTGATCAACCAGGTGGAGATATCGATTCTGAGGGAACTGAGATCTACATCAGTGTGAAGTCCGGTTTTACATCATCTGAGCAACTGGGTGATGTTGTGATCGGCAGCACCGGTGGTTTTCCAGTTCATCTAAGAGATGTATCCGAAGTAACAGACGGCAGCCGGGATCAGAGCAGCACCAGCAGACTGGATGGAGAGAACTCGGTAGTTCTGATTCTGCGCAAAAGTGGTGATGCCAATACGGTAAATACCTGCCGCCTTCTTGAAGAACAAATTGCGGAGACTGCTGTGAATTACTCAGGAACCCTTGATATGGACATAATCTACTCACAGAAGGATTTTGTTCTGGATTCCACCAGAAGCCTTCTTATTACTGGGATCCAGGCAATCTTTCTTGCGGCAGCGGTTCTTATGTTCTTTCTTGGGTCGGCTGTAAATGCAGGAATTGTAAGTATATCAATGCCTCTTTCCTTTATCTCCACATTTGCTGCCATGTATCTTTTCGGCGTGAATTTGAACATAATGAGTCTGGCAGGACTCAGTATTTCCATCGGTATGATCGTTGATAATTCGGTAGTTGTTCTGGAGAATATTCACAGGAGAAGGCGTGAAGGAGCTGCCCGCGAAGAGGCTGCGTCTCATGGAGCCTCCCAGGTGGGCATGGCTGTTACAGCATCTACGCTCACAACTGTTGCTGTTTTTATACCGATGTTGTTTGTTAAGGGGATGACCGGACAGATATTCAGAGACTTGAGTATTACCATTGCCTCTGCTCTGTTCATCTCTCTTTTTCTTGCACTTACACTGGTTCCGCTTCTGGCTTCAAGGTCAGGGAATCTGATAAAGAAGCACAGTGATAAATCTCCTGCAGCACGGATAGATAAAGGACTTCGGAAGCTTGATGTCCGGTACGAGCGGATACTTACCTACTGCACAGCTCACAAGACAAAGGTTCTTTTGCCTGTTGTTCTTTTGTTTTTCCTCTCTATGTTTCTTTTCCGTTTTGTTCCATCATCGTTCCTGCCCGATATTCAGGAGGGAATAATTGACATTACAATCAGCCTCCCCACTGGGACAAATCTTGCTCAAACAGACAGTTTTGCAATGGCAATGGAAGATTCTCTTGCAGCCCTGTTCCAACCAGGAGATCTTGGACATCTGGTGGTTGATGTGGGGAAAGCCGAGGGAATGGGTGCCATGTTCGGTTCTGATGCCACATGTAGGATAGTTATGACCTGCTACCTTATACCCGAGGAACAAAGAGAAACCGGCGTGGAAGAATATGCGACTGCAATGCGTACGATCCTTTCAAATACACCAGGTATCAGATTTGCAGTAAGAACTGGAGCTCCAGTAGGTAACGAATTCCCCATTCAAATCAATCTGTTTGGTTCGGATCTGGACACATTGAAAATACTTGGTGATCGTGTACGAGATAACCTTGATCTGGTCCCTGGAACCACTGGTGAAGTTTCTTCACTGGAAGACTGGTTCACACAGATCGATTACATCCCTGACGATGGAATTCTTTCACTAAGGGGTTATTCCAGAGCGCAGTTGGCGTCTGAGATCACAATTGGAATGCTGGGAATGAATGCAACGACAGTAAATGATAACGGAACTGATGTTGATGTGAATCTGAGGTATGCCGAAAGATATCGTTCTACCCGGGAATCGGTTGCTGCAATAACTGTGAACGGTGCCCCTCTTGACTTCTGGGGAAGGTTTGTTACCTCTTTATCTCCCAATAAAATAGGCAGACTTGACAGAAGCAGGGTGGTGAGTGTTTTTTGCAGACTGGACGGCAGACCACTGGGAGGAGTTGCAGCAGATGTGCAGGCTATGATGGACACTCTTGATCTGGGAGATACCCGCTGGGAAGTCACAGGAGATATAACGGATCAGAAGGAATCGTTTGGAAGCATGGGGCTGGCCATACTTGTTGCGATCATGCTTGTATACATGGTTATGGCTGCTCAGTTCGAGTCACTGCTTGAACCATTCATTCTTATTTTTGAAATACCACTTGCCCTTATCGGTGTTGTATGGATTCTTCTTCTCACAGGAACCACAATGGGCATGACTTCTCTGGTTGGAATACTGATGCTTATCGGAATTGTTGTGAACAATGGAATTGTTCTGGTGGATTTCGCTAATGGTCTTAAACGAGAAAGCAGTATTTCTGCAAGAGAAGCCATTATTCAGGCAGGCAGAATTCGATTGAAACCAATCCTCATGACTGCCAGTACGACTATCCTGGCGCTTGTTCCTCTTTCAATGGGTGGTACCAGTAGTGCGGCATTATGGGCTCCAATGGCAAGAACCGTTATAGGGGGCATGCTTGTTGCAACGCCACTTACTCTTGTGGTTCTTCCCATCCTGTATGTGATGATGAACCGGTGGCGCAGAGAATAATTAACCGAGAAGTAAAAGAGGCGGAGCTGCGAGGCTCCGCCTGGAAGATCGTGTAGAGTTAAAGCAGCCGGGTGTTTGAAGTAGGCTTCGGAACCTTGACAACAAGCACTCGAAGAACGCTGTTACTCTCATTGTACCAGCAGTGCGGAATATCCTTTGGGCTTTCAATTACTGTGTCTGCGGAGACAATTTCCTTCTCTTCTCCTACTTCAACAATGCCGGTGCCCTCAAGTACATAGAAGAACACGTCCACAGGTGTTATGTGTCGGATTAATTTTTCTCCCGGTTGCATTGTTATCACACTGGACAGAGCATACTCACTCTCGTAAACTCTTCTTACATCAACCTTGTGCGGGTTATCTGCAGGGGGCTGTTCGGACATTTTTGCAATCTGCACGTTTAATCCAAGCCTTTCTACGTTTTTCTTAAATTTCAGCGCAAGAATCATCAGGTCTTCATCAGAGGTCAGGTTTCTCCAGTTCCTTCTGGACTCAGGAAGGCACACTGCGATGCTGTCCGTTGTCAGCTGGTGAGAATTGTTATTGACTCCAAGGGTACCTGTGCCGTAGAGAATGAAGAAACACACTTCGAACGGCATATTATGCTGAGGAATAAACCCGCCGGGATGAATTGTGAAGTGCACCATCCCAAAGGAATCCGAATCGTAAAAGGATCTCGCGTTGAGGCTTTCAGCTCCTGGGAATATCGGGGCATCGATCAGCTTAAGAGTTTTCACTCAAATCCCTCCGGTTAATCCTTGTATACCTTAAGACCTTCTTTAAGAATCCTCAGAGCTTTTCTCATCTTCTGGTCGGACAGGACAAAAGCAATTCTTATCTGATCAAGACCAAGTCCCGGTGTGGCATAGAAACCAGCAGCTGGAGCAACCATGGTTGTTTCGCCTTCAAACTGGAAGTCGGTAAGCATCCATGAAGCAAATCTGTCTGCGCTTTTCACAGGAAGTTGAATGGTTGCGTAAAACGCCCCTTCCGGTTTAAGAAAGAATACGCCGTCCAATCCGGTCATTTCCTCCATCAGTACATTTCTTCTGCTCTGGTAAGTGGCAAGGATATCTCTGTAGTAGTTGTCTGTCAGATGATGGTAGATCCAGGCTGCGCCGTGCTGAGCAACAGTTGGAGGGCATAACCTTGCCTGTCCCAGCTTTAGAGCAGCATCCATTACCGCCTTGTTTCTGCTTATCATGTTACCGAGTCTTGCCCCGCATGAACTGAACCTTTTGCTTATGGAATCCATAACTATAACTCGGTCCTCTATCTCCGGCAGTTCCAGAGTTGAGAGATGAGAGCCTCCGTCAAAAACAAAATCACGATATACCTCGTCGGAAAGAAGAAAGAGATCATGTTTTCTTACAATGGAGGAGAGGGTTTGAAGCTCCTCAGGCGAGAGAACTGTTCCAGTTGGGTTGTTGGGGCTGCAGATAAGGATTGCTCTGGTTTTGTCTGTGATCTTTGCTTCTATTTCTTCAGCTTCAGGAAGGTGGAATCCGTTCTCGCATCTGCTGGTAATCGGAACAAGTTTTACTCCGGCCATTGTTGCAAATCCGTTGTAATTGGTGTAAAAAGGTTCAAAGCATACAACTTCATCACCGTGATCGCATGTTGCCATGAAAGCAAAGAAAATAGCTTCGGAGCCTCCTGTTGTAATTATGATCTCATCAGAATCAATATCAATTCCAGATCTGGAATAGTAGGTTGCAATAGCTTCTCTTAGCACAGGAAGACCCTGGCTTGGGCCATAGGCCAGCACTTCAGGAAGACTGTCTTTCAATGCCTTCCAGTAACCATGTGGGGTTGGAATATCGGGTTGTCCTATGTTGAGGTGGTAAACTGAGATGCCGCGAGCCTTTGCGGCGTTTGCCAGGGGAACAAGTTTCCTGATGGGGGAAGCCTGCATGTCTGCGCATCTGTTGCTGATAGCAGTCATTCTTTTGCCTTTCGAAAATTCCGTAGAAAAATACACTTACCGGCACACAGTAATTATACTAAGGTATAGTACGAATGCGAAAATGGTTGACAATATCTATATTCGCACTCACGGGAATGGAGAGAGAAAATGATTATCAGGCTTGCAGAGTTGCCTGTTGCAGGTGACTGGGATTTCTGTATGGCAAGAGCCGTTCATTCAGTGGGAATAACACCGAAGCCGGATGTGATAGTTTTTCCAGAGCTTTTCTCAATCGGGTTTGTTCTGGATAAGATCCCGGAACTGGCCATAAGGGAAGCTGATCTTAGAGGTCATGCTCTGTCGAAAGCAGCGCTGGCGCACGGCGTTTCAATAGTGGGAGGAACGCTTCCGGTACGAACCAGCAGAGGAATCATAAATATGCTTCCTGTGTGGGACAGCAAAGGGCAGCTGATACACACAACAGAGAAGTCCCATCTGTTCAGGAATATGGGAGAGGATTCAGTTTTCACAGCAGGAACTCCTTCAGGTGTTTTTCAAATCAACGGGATCACTGCTGGTGCCTCTGTCTGCTATGACCTTAGATTCCCGGAGTTATTCAGAAGGCATACACTCAAGGGTGCAAGAATCATCTTTCTGCCTGCGCAATGGCCGGAGCCAAGGATTGAACTGTTTCGCAGTTTCTTAAGAGCACGGGCAGGGGAAGCTCAGGTTTTCTTTGTGGGATGCAACCTTGGCGGGGATCATCTGGGTGTTAGATTCAGAGGAGGCGGCGGGATAGCTTCACCGGCAGGGAAGATGCTCAAGTGGATGGACACAGGTGAATATCTGAGAGACTTTGATGTAGATATGAATGAGGTAGACATAGTCAGAAATCGTATTGCGTGCCTTGAGGACAGAAGACCCGAAATCTACGGAGTATAAGTATGGCTGAGAAAAAGATTGACCTGTTCAAGACCTCTCTGGGGATCGTTTCAATACTTATTATTGCAGTAATAATGAAATTGGGGGCGACAATCTTTGTTAAGATCGCAATTGCGGGATTTTTCGCTCTTTTAATATCTCCTGCAGTTAAGAGAACAACTGCATGGGTAGATACTTTATTTAGACGGATGTTCAAAAAATATCGCAGGCGCAGCAGATCAAGTCACTCCGGGCTTGCGGATGTTATAGGGACTGCTCTGGTGCTTGTAATGGCACTTTCCATAATATCTGTATTCTTCTTTCTTATATATGGAACTCTGAATATGATGGTGGGCAGGAAAGACGATATGATCAGTAATGTGGTCACACCGGTGGTCGATTTTGTGGAAAGTGCGCAGAATGAATGGATTCCGGATGTTTACAGTCGTCTTGGAATGAATCAGATAGAGCCGGTTCCTGTTCTTCCTGATTCGATTCATTTCCTTGGAAAGACCTCACCCGGTATTAGTGACTCATCTTTCTCGCTGACTTCACTTGCTCCTACTGCAGCCGGTCTTGTGGGATCGGTCTCCAGTGGTCTGTTCAATTCGGTAATTATAATTATGCTGACTGTTTTTATGGTAAACGGCAGAAGGATCTTTTCTCAGAAGATAAAGAAGATGGATGGTGAGCTCCATACCAGGTATCAGAAAATGATAGCTGGCGTTGAGAGGATTCCAAGAAAATATCTTCTTGCAAAACTCGTTACCAGCGGATTAACCGGTTTGCTTATCGGCGTGGCCCTGCTGGTGATGGGGTTCCAGCTTGAAGAGGCCATCATCTGGGGTACTACGGCAATGGTGTTTAACTTCATACCTTTCTTCGGTTCGCTGGTTGCAGGGGTTATGATCGCCCTTTACGCTATGTCTGTTCAGGGAATCCAGCATGGATTTATTGCTGCTGGAGTTGTTCTACTGGTCAATAATCTGGTATCAAATGTTATTGAGCCAAATTATTTCGGGGATGTTCTTCCCATCGGAAAGGTTACAATCCTGTTGTGCGTTATCATATGGGGTTACATATGGGGGCTTCTTGGCGTTTTTCTTGCAGTCCCCCTTACAATTATCATTAAAGTATTGTTAGAACACTCAATCGGAAGAAATTCCCTGGTAATATTTATGGAGGTTTAAAATGGGTTCCCTTTTTCTGGCAATTGCCCTGACCGGTTCTGTTCTTACTCTGAACTGGTCCGGGGAGGATGTTCCGCTAATCCTGGAAACACCAATGGGAGACAGAATTCTCATGATTGGTGCACCTTCGGTGGGCACCCCCGGCGCACCCTTATTTCCCATGGTGCCACTCACAGTGGCGTTGCCGGAGGGAGCCGTTGCAGACAGTATCATAATTGTGAGTATTGAAACAATCCCTCTCTCGTATGACTTTATGCCAATGCCTGCACAGATCGGGGTTCCGATTTCAAGACCGGAAGATTTCAGGTTTACTTCTGCTGATGCTGAAGCTTTCTCAAAACAGGTGAGCAGTTCAGTCAGATTGACTGGTCAAGGTACCCTGATGGGGTATCCAGTCGCTGATATTCTCCTTAATCCAGTCTCATGGGACCCGAATACGCTCAATCTGAACTGGACTGAAGCTGCTGAACTTCAGCTTTATTATCATTTTGAAGCACAATCTCCGAGAGTACCCTCTCGAGGTATCGTAGGCGGAGCTATTGCATCCGGGATAGTACAGATCGCTGTAATAAATCCACATGACATGCCAGTTTCTGTTATTTCTTCAACAACAGAGCTTCCATGGGGGGAATACCTGATCATTGCTGATGACGCCCTTGCATCAGCGTTTGAACCTCTCGCTGAGTGGAAAACTCAAAAAGGCATACCTGCTGCAATAGTAGAGATGTCTTACATTACAGATGCATATTCCGGTGTGGATGATGCCCAGAAACTCAGATTCTTCCTCTCTGATATTTTTCAGGATTCACCCCCCACATTTATCCTTCTTGCTGGGGATACTCCGGGAATTCCTCACAGAAACTGTTATGCAACAGCGGAAGGCTATGAGGATTATCCTTCAGCAGACCTCTACTACCAGGACATGAATGATACCGCACCAGGAGTTGATGCCTGGGATCTTGATGGAGATGGAATATGGGGCGAACTGAACGGCGAGGACAACATGGATTATCATCCGGACTATGTTCTTGGAAGGGCTTCAGTTGAAACTGCTGCAGAAGCCGAGATCTTTGTTAACAAGGTTATTGCATGGGAGAGCAGCCCGGATACCGATGACTGGTACAATTCCATGGGCTTTACAACGGAAATTCTCTGGAGCAGCCCGTATTGTCCTGGATCCGCAGGCAAGGAAAAAGTTGATGATCTTTACACCCCACCATCATGGAGCATTATCAAACTGTACGAGGATACCGGTACACAGAGCTATACTGCAACAATGGCTATGCTGAACACGGGAATGCAGTTTGTGAACCATGCAGGGCACGGCAGTACAAGTATGGTTTCTATCGGCTCCGGTTCACTGGGAAATTCAGAATTCATGGGACTTACCAATGTGTCGCAGAATGGTCGTCCTACAATCTGGAACACCATCGCCTGTCTTTCCGGTTCATTTGACACAGGTACATGCCTTGCAGAGGCCTGGATCAGATCTCCCGGAGGTGGAGGTTTCTGTATAATGAACACCCGCTACGGCTGGGGTGAGCCCGCAGAGCCAGGTGATCAGTGGAGCGAGCTTGTGGATCAGGAATTCTTCGCTAACTTCTTTGTTGACGGTATGTATAATCTCGGCGTGGCTTACATGATGGCAAAAGATGATTTCATTGCTCTGATCCCCACAGATACTCACTATGACTGGATAGCGAAGAGCAACACATTGTTTGGTGATCCGGAACTTCCAATGTACTCTTCCGTTCCTCTTGAAATGGAAACAGGCAGCATATTCATGGCAGAAGGAGATCAGACTCTTTATGTGTCAGTTACCTCTGACGGAACACCGCTTGCAAATGCAAGAGTCTGCCTTCTTCAGGGTGAGTGGGATGCCCCTGCTACATATGCTGTTGGTATAACAGATGCATCGGGTTCTGTAACGCTTTCATGGGCAGACCCTATGCCTGGAGCTCCCGACGAAGCAAGAGTGACCGTATGGGCAAGAGATCATGTTCTGCTTACTGGAATGTACGTAGTTGGCAATATGGGAACTGGTGCTGGAAGTGAGCAGACAATTCCAACCCTGCAAATGAATTCTTCAAATCCTGTTACCGGCGATGCCAGTCTGGTATGGTCATTACCAGGGTCAACCACAGGAGAGATTGCCATTGTCGATCTTGCTGGAAGAATAGTAACACACCACGAGCTCCAGGGGCTTCAGGGAGTGTTCAACTGGCAGGCACATGAGAATCCCGCAGGAATCTATTTCGCAAGGCTGACTACATCTG
>JAGLDB010000020.1 GCA_023145935.1 Candidatus Sabulitectum sp.
GCCGGTGATGGAGAGGGTTATCAACGCAACAGGAGTAGTTCTTCATACTGCTATCGGCAGAGCCAGCCTTCCTCCTGCTGCAGTTGAGGCAGTGAGCAGAGTTGTCAGCGGGTATTCGGTTCTTCAGTGGAACAGGGAAACCGGCAAGAGGGGGAACAGAGATAAACACATTGAAGGTCTCATTACCGAGCTTACAGGAGCAGAAGATGCAACCCTGGCCAACAACAATGCCGGCGCCACCCTGCTGGTGCTTTCCGCAATGGCCACAGGTAAAGAGGTAATTGTTTCCCGCGGGCAGCTGGTGGAGATTGGCGGAGCCTTTCGCATCCCCGATGTTATGAAGCAGAGCGGCTGTATCATGGTTGAGGTTGGGTGCACGAACCGCACTCATCTCCGCGATTATGAGAACGCAATAACAGATCAGACAGCAGCCATACTTCGAGTGCATCCGTCAAACTATCTTATCAAAGGTTTTACCAGCGAAGTGCCTCTGGAAGACCTTGTTGCTCTTGGTCGTGAAAGAGGTATTCCGGTTATTGATGATCTGGGAGCGGGGAGCCTGGTTCCTCTGAGCAGATTCGGGATACCATCTGAGCCTACCATTGTTCACAGTATCGAAGCCGGAGCAGATGTTGTAACCTGTTCGGGAGACAAGCTGATAGGTGGACCTCAGGCTGGTCTTATTCTTGGCAAAAAAGAATTTCTGAAGAAGATAAAGAAACACCCTCTTGCAAGAGCTCTTCGGGTTGGTAAATTGACCATAGCTGCAATTGAGGCATCTCTTCGGGTGTTTCTGGAAGATGATGAATACATCGCGGCAAACCATCCGGTATACCATTCGTTCTCACGAAAGCCGGAAGAACTGATTGAAAGGGCTGAGACTATCATTGCTTCTGTGGTGCTTCCTCCGGGATGCGAAATGAAAGCTGAGGAAATGAGCAGCTATGTGGGCAGCGGCAGCCTCCCTGATTTTGCAATTCCTTCAGCTGGATTTTCTGTTTCATGTCCGGATCCGGAAGCCCTTCTGAAAGTACTCCGTCTTTCAAGTCCTGCTGTGGCTGCCAGGCTGGAGGAGGGCACTGCCAAATTTGATCTCAGAGCAGTTACGGAAATAGAAGATGTTGAACTCGCTTTTCTTATGGGTCAGAAACTGGACGAATTATGGGCGTAATAATTGGAACTGCCGGACACATAGATCACGGTAAGAGTACACTCATGCTTGCCCTTACCGGTGTGGACCCGGACAGACTCAAGGAAGAGAAAGCCAGAGGAATCACTATTGAGCTTGGCTATGTCTTTCTGGAGGATGTTAACGGTGAGTCGATTTCATTCATAGATGTTCCAGGTCATGAGAAGTTTGTAAAGACCATGGTTGCAGGAGTTGCTACAGTTGACTGTTTTCTTCTGGTTGTTTCTGCTGATGAGGGGGTTATGCCCCAGACCAGAGAGCATCTGGATATTCTTCGTCTTCTGGAGGTTAACAGGGGAATTGTGGCATTGTCAAAATGTGATCTTGTTGATGATGAACTGATCGAGCTTGCGGAGGAGGAGGTCAGGGAAGCCCTTGAGGGAACCCCTGCAGAATCTGCTCCCATTTTCAGGGTCTCAGCTAAAACAGGGGCAGGCCTTGAAGAACTGAAGCAGGCTATTCTGGACATGGCAGTGAAAGCAGATAGAAAGAGTTCCCAAGGCAGGTTCAGAATGCCGGTTGACAGAATATTCACACTTAAGGGCTTTGGTACAATTGTATGTGGTACTGGTCTTTCAGGAAAGATAAATCTGGGAGATTCTGTTGAGATTCAACCTGCGGGTAAAACTTTCCGCGTAAGAGAACTGGGCGTGAATGAACAAAGACATGCAAAGATCGGTGAAGCTGGCGACAGGATCGCCCTGAATCTTGCAGGGATCCGCAAAGAGGATGTTCACAGGGGGAGTGTCGCAGGGGAGATTGGTTTTCTAAAAACATTGAACAGTCTCGATACTGTTTGTACAATGCTTCAACGAAACATAGACCTGCTTGTCCGTCAGAGAGTAAGATTTCATGTGGGCACAGCAGAGGTCATGGCAAGAGCGATCCCTGTTGAAGGCAGAACTCTTCTCCGGGGCGAGACTGGATATGTACATTTTCAGCTCGAGCACCCTGTTGTTGCAATGCCTGGAGATCGTTTTGTAATAAGAAGGTATTCGCCGGTTACCACCATTGGCGGCGGAATAATACTTGATACAGGAACACAGAAAGTTCGTTCAAGGTTCCGGGAGACCAGACTTACACATCTTGATCTTCTTTCCCACGGTGATCTGGAAGATCTGCTGTTCGAGATCATGGAGGATTCTCCATATCATTTTGTGGAAGCTGAGGCATTTATTGGCAAGACTGGCGCTGAACCAGTGAATTTTCATGAGGCAGCTGATTCGCTTGTAGCTCAGGGAAGGGCATTTTCTTCCGGCGAAGGCATGGCAAGACGTCTCATACTGGTTGCCGCTGTGGAGGAACTGGAACGCAAGATTCTTGGAAGTATTGGTACAATACACAGGAATGTTCCTCTAAGCCCCGGGCTTCCATCGGCCTACCTTGCAAGAAAGCTGCCGCCGGATACTCCTGTCTGGATTGTCAGATACTGTCTAGTGCGGCTGCAGGAAGATAACAGAGTCGAAAAGCGTGGTGATTTTCTCTGTCTCAGCGATTTCTCTGAACAGCTTTCCGGTGATGTTCGTATTCTTGCCGATCACATTCTTTCAGATATTAACAAGGCAGGTCTTTCAGGATTGAAACTGCCGGTTTCCGGTCAAAGGGAAGAAGATATTGATGCCCTCCTTCAGAGAGAATTAGTTTTCAACCTTTCGGAGAACCTGATAGCAACTGAGACCGGGGCACTGAGGGTTCAGCAGATTATTTTTACAACCTTCGACGGCGATCCATTCCGGCTTGGAGAACTCAGGGAAGCTCTTGGAGTTTCAAGAAAGATTGCCCTGATGTGGGCGGAAATTCTGGATTCCAGGAATATTACAAGGCGGGATGGCGAGAACAGACTTCTTGTTTGATACTTTACAGAAGCTCCGATATTTCATATTCTTCCCGTTCAAGCCGTACGAAGAATGTTACATTTTTTAATATAACTTTAGATAGAGGAGTTTTTTGATGAAGATAGCGGTTGTTGGAAGTGGATATGTCGGGCTGGTTGCTGCCGCATGTCTTGCAGAGATGGGAAACACAGTTATTTGTGTTGACAATGACCATAAGAAAATTGAAGGATTGGAAAAGGGTAAACTTCCTATCTATGAACCTGGACTTGATGTTCTGGTGGAAAGAAATGTAAAAGAGCATAGACTCTCTTTTTCCACGGATACAGCCAGTGCAGTGAAGAAGAGCAGTATTGTTTTCATTGCAGTTGGAACTCCGCCTGACGAGGATGGAAGTGCCGATCTTCAGCATGTTCTTGCAGTATCTGCGGACATCGGAAAATCCATGAACGACTGGAAAATAGTTATCAACAAGAGCACAGTTCCCGTTGGAACTTCAGAGCGTGTAAGAAATGAAATAAGGAAGTACACCGATTTCAGAGTTGATGTTGTAAGTAACCCTGAGTTCCTCAAAGAGGGTGCAGCCATCGATGACTTTATGAAGCCTGACAGGGTGGTTGTAGGTACTGCAAGTGAAGAAGTAGCTGAGATAATGAAAGAGCTTTACTCTCCTTTTGTCCGTACAAATAATCCTATATACATAATGAGCAACCGGTCTGCGGAGCTGACAAAGTATGTGGCTAACAGTCTGCTTGCCACTAAGATCAGCTTCATGAATGAAATAGCAAATCTCTGCGATGTGGTTGGAGCTGATATCAAGGATATCAGAAGGGGAATTGGAAGTGATATTCGAATCGGACCGTATTTCATTTTCCCAGGTGTAGGTTATGGAGGCAGCTGTTTTCCTAAAGATGTAAGGGCACTGCGGCATACTTCAGACGCCTACGGTTATCACCTTGATATCCTTGAATCTGTTACAGAAGTTAACCGCAGACAGAAGAAGGTTATGGGAAGAAAGATCGCCAATGAGTTCGGTGAGGATCTTACCGGTAAGACCTTTGGTGTGTGGGGGCTCTCATTTAAACCCAACACGGATGACATGCGCGATGCTCCTTCGATTGTCATAATAAATGAACTGCTGGAAAGAGGCGCTGCGGTAAAGGTCTATGACCCCGAGGCAACCGAGTACGCAAAAACTATTCTGGGTGATACTGTTGAATTCTGTTCTTTAAGTTATGATGTTCTGGATGGTTCGGATGCTCTGGTTCTGGTAACCGAGTGGACTGAGTTCAGAGAGCCGGATTTTGTTCGAATCAAACAGTTGCTTAAGAGTCCTGTTATTTTTGATGGTAGAAATATCTGGAATCCTAAGAAACTGATTGCCAGCGGTTTCACTTACTACGGTATAGGAAGAGGTTAGTATGAGCGCATTCAGAGAAAGAATGGCGGACCGTAAAAAGCCCGTAATTGGTGTGATAGGCCTGGGTTATGTTGGCCTTCCGCTTGCTATGGAATTTGCTATGGGTGGATGTGAGGTTATCGGGGTAGATCTGGATGCCGGGAAACTCAAGCATCTCCAGGAACACACAAGCTATCTGAAGCATTTCCCTGATGCCATGATTGCCTCAGCAATGAAAACAGGTCTTCTGCATGCGACTTCAGACTTTTCTTTACTGAGCAGAGCAGACGCTGTTCTTATCGCAGTGCCTACTCCTCTTGGGGTCAGTCGTGATCCCGACTTGAGTTATGTATTGAATTCCTGTGAAGAAATTGCAAAGTATCTTCAAAAAGGACAGCTTGTTATTCTTGAATCAACAACTTACCCTGGAACAACCAGAGACGAGATGGTTCCTGTTCTGGAAAAAAGCGGGCTGAAGGCAGGGATTGATTTCCACATTGCATTTTCTCCGGAGAGAGAAGATCCGGGCAACAAGAATTTCAATACCAGAACCATTCCAAAGCTGGTTGGCGGGCTTACAAAAGAATGCACTGAAGCCAGTGTATATGTCTATGAATTTGCCATTGATAACATTGTAGCCGTGAGTTCACCTGAAGTTGCAGAGATGGCCAAGATAGTGGAAAACACTTACAGAGCAGTAAACATCGCTCTGGTGAATGAGCTGAAAATGCTTGCCCACAGAATGGGAATCGACATATGGGAAGTTATTGATGCTGCTGCAACCAAGCCTTTCGGATTTACCGCATTTTATCCCGGCCCGGGGCTTGGTGGACATTGCATTCCCATTGATCCCTTCTATCTCACCTGGAAAGCTCATGAATTCGAGATGTCCACCAAGTTCATTGAACTGGCCGGCGAGATAAACACATCCATGCCATCTTATGTTGTGGACAGAATCTGTGATGCTCTTAATACCCGTAAGAAGTCCATTAACGGAAGCAGAATTCTGCTTCTTGGAATGGCGTACAAGCCGGACATTGATGATTACCGCGAGACACCTGCTCTGAAGGTTATGGCAAAGCTGGTGGAAAAGGGAGCCCTTGTTGATTACAATGATCCCTACATATCTTCAATACCTGCATCTACAAGGCAGACTCATCTTCAGCCGGTTTCAGTTGATCTGTCGGAGAAAATGCTGTCAGAGTATGATTGTGCAGTTGTTATAACAAATCATGCTTGTTATGATTATCAGATGATTGTGGATAAAAGCAGTATAGTGGTGGATACCAGGAATGCCTGTGTCAATGTCGAGGACGGAAAAGAGAAGGTGTTTAAAGCGTGAGATTATTCTGCTGGGCAGTGGTTTTTTTTGTTTCTTTCGGTCTGGCTGTTGAAGACTATTCCCTGCCGGGAATTAACACAGACGAGATACTGATGCCGGTGAATGTCTGGGGCGAAGTCCGCAATCCGGGTATGCATATGATTCCGTGGGATTCCGACCTGAGAGATGCTCTTTCCGCTGCAGGAGGTCCCACATCCAGTGCAAACCTTTCCTCTGTAAGGATAATACTGCAGGATCTTGACATGGAGTATGATCTCTCAGACTATCTTTCTGGAGATGGTGCTCCACTTCCGGGTATGGAACCCGACGCTACTGTTTATGTTTCAGAAGCCAGTTACGTGTGGTGGAAGGATGTTGTTGATTTCAGCTACAAACTTCTTATCATGGCAAATGTGATTCTGCTAATGAGTAGAACATGAATACTCCCGGATCAGGATATCCTGAGACATTTGATAAGGGTGAAGAGGAATCTCTGGATCTGAACTTTTATCTGTGGATGCTTTTAAGGGGCAAGTGGATTATCCTCACATTTGTTCTTGCAGGGCTTCTCGCTGCTGGTTATGTGAATAAAACTACTATTCCAGTGTACCGCTCCAGTTCAACTTTTATGTACACAAGTGACAACAGCATGTCTCGAACATTGGACATGCCCGGTACTTTCTGGTTTCAGATGGATGCTGTTAGAAACGATCAGATACACCTTATCAACAGCCGGATCATGGCGGAACTTGTAGCTGATTCAATTCTTCATTCATCCGACTCAGACAGCATTGTTTCTATTCTGTTTCTGGGTGATGTACCGGACCAGGCTTACCTTAGGAATGCACTGGTTGGAGTTGCTCAAGCCATGGTGTCTGTAAGCTGGATAAAAGACACTAATTTCTTTGTGCTCAGCGGTACTGGATACAGCCCTGAGGCTTCTGCTGTTATTACCAATCTGTTTCTCCATGTGTACAACCGGTGGAATAAGCGTCAGGCCCGAGGAGAGAACACGGAGATCAGGCTTTTCCTTGAAGAGCAGCTGGAAAACACATCAACTCAGCTGGAGCTGTCTGAGAGTGCACTTCTTCATTTTAAGGAAGACAACGGTATTACAGATATTGATACTGAGACAAGAAACCTGATAAGTACACTTGCAAATTTTGAAACCCAGGCACGCACAGCATCAACCAACGCAGCAGCAGCCAGGGTCAGACGGGATTATCTCACAGGGCTTCTTGGTCAACAGAGGGAAACCGTCGTGGGAGATATTACACATTCAAACAGCGAGTACATCCGGCAGATACAGGGCGATCTGGCAAGATATGAGAGTGCAAGAGCGGCACTGCTTGCAGATGGAGCCGACCTCTATTCAGAACCGGTTCTGGCAATGGAGCAGCGCATTGACACTCTCATAGATGAACTCGAGGGAGCTCTTCGAGAAGTTTCAGGAATGAACTATCCTGTGAATCCGGAACAGGGCATAGAGGGTCTCGTATCTTCAATAGCAGCAGCTGAAGGAGAATTCAGGTCAAGCAGAGCCCGGGAACAGGCTCTTAGAGTTGTTGTTGATGATCTGTCCTCCGGCCTCTCAGATCTACCGGAGTTTCAGTATGAATTGATTGCTCTCGAGCGTAACAGAAGAGTTAACGAGAACATATATATTCTTCTCCGAACCCGTTATGAAGAGGTTAAAATTGCTGAGATCGGACAGATGGGTAATGTCACCATTGTAGACTCGGCTCTTCCAGGCGGTATGATAAAACCCACCACAAGAAGAAACCTTATCATGGGGATAATGGTGGGTATTGCTTCCGGTATAGGGCTGGTTTTTCTGATTAATCAAATGGATAATTCAATGCGCAATCCGGAACACCTTGAAAGGCTTGGAATTCCACTTGTAGGAGTTATACCAAGATTTTCGCAGAAGACTAAAGCGGATAGTATCCCTCTTACTTTAATTGAACACTCAAAGTCTCCCAATGCTGAAGCTATTCGTGATCTTCGAACCAGTCTGTCATTCTCCAGGCCTGATAAGCCTATCAGAATACTTCTAGTAACAAGTTCCGGGCCAAGGGAGGGAAAATCGAGTATTTCAGCAAACCTTGCCGTGGCTGAGGCAGAGGCGGGAAAGAAAGTAATACTGCTTGATTGTGATCTTAGAAGACCTACAGTTAACAAGACATTCGGTTTTAAAAGAAAACCCGGTTTTACTGAATTGATAACTGGCAAAGCTTCCATTGATGAAGTTGTAAGAGAGACTGAAGTTGAGGGTCTTTTTGTGATCTGCAGCGGTCGCATACCACATAATCCGTCTGAGATAATTGAGACTGCATCAAAAAAAGGTGTCTTTAGAAAGATTTCGGAGCAGTGTGATATGCTTATCATTGATACTCCTCCAGCTGCTGTGGTTACTGATGCTGTGGTTATTGCTCCTGTGGTGGATTCAACCATTCTAGTGGTTAGAAGTGGAAAGATTCAGAAGAAGGTTGTGCAGGGAGTGTGGCTGAAACTGGCCAGATCCGGTGGGCATCTTTCCGGTGCTGTGATTAACGGTTTTGACCCGATCAGGACATACACTTCATACAGTTACTACACATACAGATATCAGTATCAGTACGACGAGGATTCCTGATCTCGGGTGTTCCTGGCTAACATTCCGTATGACAATAAAATAAAAAAAGGGAGCTTTAATGCTCCCCTTTTCTTTGTGTTGCAAGTTCCGGGTGGGATGAAATGGGATGTAATGGGTTGACAGTGGGGCAAAGTGGGGCAATGATAGCTGCGGAGGGGAAAAATGGCAGCATTCATTGGTACACACAAACACACACTGGACGACAAAGGGCGGGTAAGCATTCCAGCCCAGTTCCGGCGGCAGCTCACAGCGGAAGATCTGTATCTGAACGTGGGTATGGAAGGGTGTCTGGTGCTGTATCCTTCCCACAGATGGCAGGAACTGGAAGAGAAGCTACTTGCATTGCCCCGCAACCGGGAGACACGCTTTTTCGTTAGAAATCTGGCTCAGAATCTTAGAGCGGTCAGTGTTGATTCCCAGGGAAGAATTTCGATTCCAGCGGAGCTTGCTGCAAAGGCAGGGATTACCGGTGAAGTGATGTTCCTTGGCAAGTTTGATACTATGGAACTCTGGCAACCTGATCGGTACAATTCCTACATAGATGAAGCAGAGTTTTCATGTGAGGAAATCGCCGAGGGTCTTGATCTACCTCTTTAGGAAGGTTTTTGATGGAACTTGGTCATCTGCCCATTATGCCGAAGGAGATTGTGGAGTATGTTTGTACGGCTCTTTCTTCTTCGCCGGAACTGGTTGTTGACGGAACAGCCGGTGGCGGAGGGCACGCAAGCCTATTTTCGGAAGCAATTCCGGATTCACGAATACTGGCTTTTGACCGTGATCCATCCGCGTTCGTGAAACTCAAAGAGAAATTTGCCGGGAGTAATGTTACCGTTTTCAATTCAAGTTACACAAAAATTCCCGAAATCATAGAGGACAATAATTATCCGCTGGCCGGTGGAGCCCTTTTTGATCTTGGTTTAAGCTCCATTCAGCTCGATACTCCGGAGAGGGGTTTCTCGCACAGATATACAGGTCTTCTGGATATGAGATTTGACCAGAGCAGGGGAAAGCCTGCGTCAGCCATGCTTAAAGAGATGACAGAAAAGCAGATAGCAGATGCAATTTATCGTTACGGCGAGGAGGGTCGTTCAAGGGTTATTGCAAGGGCCATCAAACAGAGCAGAAGGCTTTCATATACTGATGATCTTGCTGAAGCCGTGCGGTCTGTGGTGAAGGGAAATCCTGTAAAGCCGTTATCTCGTGTTTTTCAGGCAATAAGAATTCTTGTAAATGGTGAACTGGATCATCTTGAGAAGCTTCTTCTGGAAATGTATAAGTGGACTGCGCCGGGATGCAATGTTGCAATTCTTACGTTTCACTCCCTTGAAGACAGAATGATAAAACTTCATTTCAGAGATTCAGAATACTTCCGGCAATTTGATCCTCCCTGGCTGCTGCCGGGTTCAGTTGAAAAGCGGGCAAACCCCAGAGCCAGAAGTGCACGACTTCGGCTGGGGGTGAGACTGTGAGATCTCACGGACGGAAGTTTCTTCTTATTGGAGCTATCGGGGTTATTCTTTTTTCCATGGCTCAACTGATAGTGAGGAATTTCTATATCATGGCTTCCATAGAGCTTGCGACTGTCACAGTAAAAAGCGACAGTCTTCGCAGTACCAGGCAGGCACTGCTCTCAAGAATTGCCCAGTTGGAAACACCCGGCAGGCTCAGTGATATTGGTTCAGCGCTTGGCCTGGTGCCACTTCCACTTGAAAGCTTTATCCTTCTTGAGGTCAGCGAATGATAGAGAAAACTACCGCCGCCGAGAGAGTGTCTGCCCGGATCAGTTTTCTGATCATTCTGTCAGGCGTGTTTGTTATCCTCTCCATTGCAAAAATGGCAGGCATACAGATCGTTCATCATGATGCTTATATGCAGAGAGCTGAAAGGCAGCAGACAATTGAGGTTAGTGTAGAGGCAAGAAGAGGTGAGATCTATGACATCAACGGCTATCTTCTTGCTGGAAACATAACTGAAGCAATATTTTCCGTTTACTGGCCTAATGTTCCTCTGGAGAGAACTGGAGATATCAATTCTCTTGTGAGAAGCCTGGAGGGCTACACAGGATTCTCGGTTCCAATCCAGCGGGGTAGCGGAAATACAGTTATTGCCCAGGGTGTACCATGGGAATTCGCCTCTCAAGTATTGGACTCTGCTTCAAGATATGTTGATTGCAGCTTCGTTACCCGCCGGGTTTACCCCATGGCTGAAAACATGATTCCAGTCATAGGCACGCACAATAAAAATATCTCCCAGGGGCTCGAGTACTACATGGAAGACTTTCTAGAAGGCGCAGATGGTGTTAACTACTTTCAAGCCAGCGGGTGGGCCGGGTATCGTGCAGTGGATTCAGGTGCAGACAATATACTTCCCGTGCATGGCCGGGATCTGTGTCTTACAATTGATTCAAGGTATCAGGAGATCGCTCAGGATGAACTCCAGCAGGCTGTTGAAATGTCCGGTTCAAGCTGGGGTGCAGTGGTTGTTATAAATCCAGGCAACGGAGATGTGCTTGCAATTGCAAGTTATCCTGTTTTTAATGAAGACGGGTCTCTTGCCAGGAACCACTGTATACAAAGCTCAACAGAACCTGGTTCCGTATTTAAAGCTGTAACGCTTGCGGCAGCCCTGGATGCCAACACAGTTTCTCTTGCTGATTCATTTGATTGCACAAATAGTTTTGTGGAAATCTATGGATACCGTATTAATGACAGCCATCCAATAGGTGAAGTTCTTGACGTTACAGGGGTTATTGCCCAATCCAGCAATGTGGGTACGGTTCAGATGGCTTCCACAATGTCTGATTCTCTTTTTCATTCATATTGCGTAGAGTTTGGTTTTGGAAGAAGAAGCAGAGTTGAGTTCCCCGGTGAACAGAGTGGGATCATTACAGATTTACAGAACTGGTCCGGACTTTCAAAGGCGAACCTGGCAATTGGCCAGGAAGTTTCTGCTACGCCTCTTCAGATTGCCATGGCCTATGGAGCTATTGCTAACGGTGGACTTCTTTACCGGCCAAGGCTGGTTAACTCAACAAAAGAGGGTGGTCTTCTAAGGCCTCTTGCTGAATCACCTGCTCACAGAGTTATTTCCCTGGAAACAGCAGCTGAAGTCAGAACTGTTCTTTCTGCGGTTGTTACAGATGGTACTGGAGGAAGTGCTCAGGTTCCAGGAGTAACTGTAGCAGGCAAGACCGGTACCGCAGAGAGACTTGTGGAGGATGGTTATCTCTCTGCCTTTGCCGGAATGGTTCCAGCGGATAATCCTCGCCTTGTTGCCGTGGTGATCTTTGATCAGCCGGATTACGAATACAGATGGGGGAGTGCTCTTGCAGCCCCGGTATTCAGCCGTGTGGTTTCCCGGATATTATCCACTTCGCCGGAGTTAGCTCTGGGAACCCCGCAACCACTGGGCGGAATGCTTGCAGCAGGCGGTGAGATGTGAAACTGAAAGAACTTCTTTCGACAACTGAAGTCACAGTTCCTTCAGTAGTTGCTGATAAGAATATAGCCATGATCACACTGGACTCACGGAAGGTCTCTCCCGGATCTCTCTTTGTGGCAATAAAGGGTTTTTCCAGCGACGGACACAGTTTCATCCAGAAAGCTCTGGACTCCGGTGCAGTAGCCGTTGTGACGGAAAGACCGGTTTCCGGTATAGATCCCACTCTGATACTTGTTAATAAAGCAGGAGATAACAGGGAACTTCTCTCCAGAATCTCAGCTGTCTTTTTCAACTCTCCCTGGAAAGAAATGAAGACTGTGGGAATCACCGGGACAAACGGAAAAACAAGTACTGCCCATATTCTCAGATGGATCATGGAAAAGAGAGGAATTCAGACTGGGATAATGGGAACTGTCGGGCACATTGCAGGCGGTAAAGAGATTCCTGCTTCGGTAACAACACCTGACTCTCTTGATGTGGCCGGGTATATGAGGCAGATGGTTAACAGCGGTGACAGATCCTGTGTAATGGAAGTTTCCAGCCACGCTCTGGCTCTCTGCCGGGTGAACAGTGTAAGATTTGATGTAACACTCTTTACAAACATTTCTCAGGATCACCTTGATTTCCACTCTACCATGGAAGAGTACTTGGATACCAAGAAAAAAATCTTTTCGCTTACAAAGCAGAATGGTGTGAAAATAGTGGGAACCTATTCCCCGGGCTGGCCCATGGTAAAAGATGCAATCACCTTTGGAGAGCGTGCCGGGGATACATACAGAATCAGGAACATCAGTGTTGAACTCTCCGGTTCAAGTTTTCTTCTCTGCTCAGAGGATGGTGAATTTCCTGTAACTGTCCAGGCACCGGGAAGGTTCAATGTCTACAATGCCGCAGGTGCAATTGCTGCTGCAGTTCAACTGGGAGTTTCCATAGAGGAAGCCGTGCAGGCAGTTCGTTCTTTTCCCGGGGTTCCCGGAAGAATGGAAAGAGTGAACTGTGGTCAGAAATATCTTGTTGCAGTTGATTATGCCCATACTCCGGATGCTCTTGAAAGAGTGTTGAAACAGGGAAGTCTTCTTGCAGAGAACAAACTGATCGTTGTTTTCGGATGTGGCGGAGACAGAGATAATCGAAAGCGTCCACTCATGGGAAAAATCGCAGTTGACAATGCTGATCTGGTCTTTGTTACCAGTGATAATCCAAGAACAGAAAACCCGTTTGCGATAATTACTGACATTCTTGCGGGAATTCCAGAAAAGTACAATCCCGTGGTGGAGCAGGACAGAGCAATAGCCATAAGATCGGCTATCAATGCGGCTGTGGAAGGCGATGTTCTAATAATTGCCGGCAAGGGACATGAGGACTATCAGATCCTGGGAGTTGAGAAAGTTCACTTTGATGACAGAGAACAAGCCAGAATTGTCCTGGTGGACAAGGGGTACAAATGCGCTCTCTGATTTCGTTGGCTGCAAGGCTGGGCTGCCCGGCCCCGTTGGAGTACACCTTCAGCAATGTAACAATTGATTCCCGGGAAGCAGGAAGCAAATCACTTTTCTTTGCTCTCCAGGGCAGAAATGCAGACGGGCACGAATTTGTGGTGGAAGTCCTGGGTGCCGGAGGAGCTGCGGTTGTATCCAGAGACGGATTTACCGGTGCAGTTCTTGAAGTCGACAGTGTGGAGGATGCCTTGATGGAGGCAGGAGCCTGGGCCAGGGATTGTATGGGGTATCCTGTTGTGGGAGTTACCGGCTCCAGCGGTAAAACAACAACAAGAAAAATGCTGACTGCAGCTCTTTCAACCAGATACAGAACATGGCAGACAAAGGGCAATCTGAACAATCATCTGGGACTTCCGCTGACTTTGCTGAATACGCCTCCGGATAGTGAGATACTGGTTCTTGAACTTGGCATGAATCACTCCGGGGAACTGCTTCAACTTGGCTGGGCCGCTAGGCCGAATCTCTCTCTTATCACAAATGTTGGAACAGCGCATATTGAAAATTTCGGGACAAAAGAGAATATCATTCTCGCCAAGGCTGAAATTCTCAGCTGCACGGAGAAGGGCGGAATAGCGGTAATTCCAGCAGGCGAGAAGATTTTCATGGAGAAGGCGGAAGAAAGAGGGCTTGAGATAATCACACATGGCAGCGGGGGTGACTGCTTTCTTGAGAATGGCAGAGCCATGCCATGGGGTATTGATCTTGCTTTGCTGTACAATGGTGAACACAACATGAGGAATGCTGTTGCTGCAATTGCAGCTGCACAGCGACTGGGAGTTGATCCGGTGGATTCAGCCGAGGCTATCTCGAAGCTTCCGCCGGGTACAGGCAGGGGTGATGTGTTTTTTACTGCAGATTACACAGTTATTGATGAGAGCTACAACGCTAATCCCGAATCAGTAGCTGCCTGTTTGAAGTCAGCTGTACAGCTGAATGAAAAGCCGCTGGTGGCTGTCCTTGGAGATATGCTCGAGCTTGGTGAGAAATCTCTTCCAAGTCATAGGGAAGTGCTCCGACTGGTGGAAGAATACGGTTTTGATCTGGCTATTCTTGTAGGCGACTGGTTCCGG
Source organism: Candidatus Sabulitectum sp. (assembly GCA_023145935.1). The sequence goes on from JAGLDB010000020.1 coordinate 14,387, forward strand.
ATGGCTTCGGAGTCCAATACAGGATTGAATTTCATTCTTGCTACAGACTGGAGGGAAGCTCTGGCTCTGGTTAAAGATTCTGTTAAACCGGGGTCAACCATTCTTGTCAAGGGAAGCAATTCCATACAGCTCGGGCAACTGGTTCAGGAACTTAAAAGGGAAGGTGTCTGATGCTTTATTGGTTGCTCTATCAATTCAGAGAGGTCTCTGCATTTTTTAATTTGTTCGGGTACATTACTTTTCGCGCAGCTGGAGCAACCCTCACGGCAATGCTTATCAGTTTCATTTTCGGAGGAAAGATAATTCGATTCCTGCATACTCATCAGATAGGCCAGGAAGTCAGGACAGATGGGCCAGCCAGCCATCTAAAGAAACAGGGAACACCTACTATGGGTGGGCTGATCATTCTTGTTTCTGTGCTTATACCTGTGCTTCTCTGGGGTCGACTGAACAGTACTGCACTTCTGGTTGTTCTGGTTTCTACTGTATGGATGGGGCTCATCGGACTTCTCGACGACTACCTGAAGGTTGTTAAGCATTCACCAAGAGGACTTATAGGCAGGTACAAGCTCGCGGGGCAGGTTGCCCTCGGAGTAATTGTAGGTATCTGGCTGCTTTTTACACCTCCCCAACATGTTACTTCCAGTACTGATCTGAGCATGTTGCCATCGATTAGAACGGTTAACCTCAGTGATACCTCGGAAGAAATAACCATCAGATCAACGGAGACCACCCTGCCATTTTTTAAAAGCATCAGGCTTGATCTTGGCGTTTTCTACATTCTTCTTGTTATTCTGGTTCTGGCCGGTACTTCCAATGCGGTGAATCTTGCAGATGGGCTGGATGGTCTTGCTACCGGGGTCAGTATGGTATCGATTCTAACATTCGGTGCTCTTGCCTACGTTATGGGCCATGTAAATTTCGCCAGCTATCTTCAATTCTCCCATCTTCCCGGGGTTGGTGAGGTCTTTGTATTTGCAGGGGCTGCAGTTGGGGCATGTCTCGGGTTCTTATGGTACAATTCGAACCCTGCAGAAGTCTTTATGGGAGATACCGGATCTCTTGCCCTTGGCGGAGCAATCGGTTCCATGGCGGTGGTAACAAGAAATGAATTGCTGCTGGTTCTTGTGGGGGGGGTTTTTGTAGCGGAAGCTCTCAGTGTGATAATTCAGGTGGGGCACTTCAAAAGAACGGGAAGGCGTGTTTTTAAAATGGCTCCAATTCATCATCATTTTGAACTTCTCGGCTGGGCTGAGAGCAAGGTTGTTGTGCGTTTCTGGATAATCGCTGTAATTCTTGCCCTGCTCGCTTTAAGCACTTTCAAGATCAGGTAGGTGAAAGAAAATATGAATTCTGGAACCTGTGAAGAAAGAACAGCAGGAGTTGTCGGGATGGGGCGCAGTGGAGCAGCTGCCGCCAGGCTTCTCGCAGGTGAAGGATATTCCGTTGTAGGTTTTGACAGTTCAGAGACTTCAACTGGTACAGAGCACATGAACAGAACTGT
>JAGLDB010000200.1 GCA_023145935.1 Candidatus Sabulitectum sp.
GGAAACGAGGCAGTTGTTACAAGCGGTAAGGCTAAAGGAGCCAGAGGTGTTGTACTTGGCCATCACGGAGGCAGCGAGCATCTGATAATTGAATTTGATAAAAAGACTAAAGAGAAACTCTCTTACGAAGACTCCATTCGTCTTGTGGCAGTAGGAATGGGTCTCGAAATAACCACCCATCCGGAGATACGCATAGTAAACCTTGCTCCGTCACTGTTGAAGAAAATGGGTATAAGAGCAGAGAGGAAAACTGGGAAACTGATAGTTCCGGTTACAGCAAAGATTCCATCGGAGTGCATGGGGTCCGGCATTGGAGCCACGAATACATCTATTGGTGACTATGATATAATGACCAGTGACTGGGAAACTGTGCTGGAAAACAAAATGGACAAAATGCGTTTTGGCGATTTCGTTGCCCTGATGGATCAGGACAACCGTTTTGGCAGGGCGCACCGCAAAGGTGCAGTGACCATAGGAATTGTAATTCACAGCGACTGCAGGAATTCAGGTCATGGCCCCGGGGTAACAACTCTTCTCTCTTGCGGAAATGGCGAGATCGAGCCTGTAATTGATCCTTCTGCCAATATTGCTGATGTGCTGAAGATCGGAAACTGCCGGGAAAAGAAGTAAGTGATATGGAACTCTCCACAGTGTTCAATTCAACAATTGATGAGGCTGTTGACGCAATTTTCAGACTGACCGAACTGTCCGGTTATGTTCGCAAGTACAAATGGTTTGGACTTGCCATCACTCCTGTCTTTGTTATTCTTCTTTTCCTGATCTTCAACCAGTCATTCCTGCGATATGTTTCTGGAGGAATCTTATTGGTTACCTGGGTACCATTTTTTCTACTTTCATACAGGAAGCTTATGAAAAGAGAGATGAGAAAGAGGTTGATCAGGATGTTTGGAACCGATCAGCCTGTTTCCTGTCAGTACTCACTTATTACACAGGGAATTATATTCATGCAGCTTGGGCAGGAGATCAGGTTCAACTGGGGGAATGTAAGAAAGTTCAGCTGCAGTGAAAGTGTACTTGAGCTGATAATGGAGCCTGTGGCAGTGGCATTGATTCCCAGAAGAATATTCAGCGGAAGTGAAGAAGCTCAGAAGTGGATTGATTATATTGAAGATCATGCCCACAGTCTTGTGAAGTAGTGTCTTTGGCGGGGTTTTATTGAGACCGGATTTTTGAATCAGGTGGGTGGTTTGACATATGGATTGCAGCAACAATGAACATAGGTGGACAGCGAGATTCTACACCAGAGGAGCCCTTGCCTTCTGGTTCTGCAGCTGCTGCGGTGAGGTTGACAGAGAAATAGACAGTCTTTCGGAACCTCTGGAAAATGCAGTATCGGTTGACGAGTCATCCACTGTCAGTTTCTGCTCAAGGAGATTTCCTGCTCCAACAGGGAAGTGGGCTCTGGCTGATGGATCAATTCTTATAGAGGGGGAGCCTGGTCTTACGACTTTCATGGGTTACAAAATCAACGGAATAAAGGATTCTCATGAATACAGTTTGGCGGATCCCGGCGGCGAGATCGTAAGAGAGTACAAAGCCGGTAGAGAGAAGGCCTCCAACCTGGAAGGTAGTTTCATACTCACCCGTTTTCAAGTAGAGAATGATCAGCTTATTAAGTACAGAGTTCAATGCAACGTCAGTGAACCTCAGGTTAACGAAGCTTCTGAAATTGCAATTCTCTCAGGCCTTAAGCTTCTTCAGGTATGATCAGAAGGAGACTTCATAAACAGTAACAGTCGTTCAGAAAGCAAACCACTGGTGGGAATCAGTTCCTGCCTTTTGGGCGAAAATGTTCGATACAACGGTGAGATCAAGCTAAATTCCATTGTGAAGTTTGAACTGGGCAAAGCAGTATCTTTCATTCTGGTATGCCCGGAAACTGAATCGGGAATGCCGGTTCCCCGGGAGCCCATGGATCTTTTCCAGACAGATGGCAGTATACGAATGATAACCCTTGAATCCCGGAGAGACATGACCGGGGCTATGGAAGAATGGATAGAGAAGAAACTCAGTGAGCTGTCAGAGCTTGAGATGTGCGGTTTTGTCTTTAAGGCAAGGTCTCCCAGCTGTGCAATGAACAGTGCGCTGCTTCATGTTGAGTCCAGGCTGGAGAGAAACGGTGAAGGTCTTTTTGCAAAGGCATTTATTCAAAGATTTCCGTCTCTGCCGGTGGAGGAGGGAGAAAAACTTCTCGACCCTGTTCGGAGAGCCAGCTTTCTGGAGAAAGTTTACAACATTCATAAAGCTCGCTATCGGTAGGATCAAAATGAGTTTGACTGGATCACCTTTGTTTTCATATTATCAGTAGAGATTACATTATATGAAGGCAGGATATTTTAGCAGATTGGAGGACTTGCTTTGCTCCGAGTAGAGAATCTTTCCAAGGAATTCCGCAACGGGAGGGGAAGAACCGCCAGAACGGTTCAGGCAGTGAAGAACCTTTCGTTCCAGTGCAAACCCGGTGAGATATACGGTCTTCTCGGACCCAATGGAGCTGGAAAAACCACCACACTCAGATGCCTTTCAACTCTGATAAAGCCAACTTCAGGAAATGTCTGGATCGACCGGTACAATGTGCTTGAGCACGGGCAGATGTTTCGGTCTAAAATTGGGTTCCTGACCTCGGATATGAAGCTTGATGGATATTTTTCGCCTGACTACATGATGAACTGGTTTGGCAGGCTTAACAAAATGCAGGACAGTGAGATTGAACAGAGAAAAGAAAAGCTGTTCGTGGATCTTAAAATGACAGACTTCATTCACAAGAAGATAGATGAACTTTCGTCAGGTATGAAACAGAAAACTGCGGTAGCCATCAGTCTTATCCACGACCCGGATGTGATTATTTTTGATGAGCCTACAAACGGGCTTGATATTGTTACTTCCAAAGCGGTTACGGATTTTCTTGTCAGTCGTTCAGAATCAGGTAAGATCGTAATACTGTCCACTCACAATATGACCATTGCAGAGAAGCTCTGTCACCGGTTTGGAATTCTGGTGGAGGGAGAATTGAAAGAGGAGGGTACTCTGAGCGGTATAATTCAGGGCAGTGACTGGGATAGTCTTGAGGATGTATTTTTCAGTTACATTCTGCCGGATCCCACCGCTGGAGGTGAACATGTTTAGAGACAGCGTTATCATCATGCGCAAAGAGATGAGAAGAATGTTCACAGACAGACGCCTTCTGTTCATGCTTGTTGTGCTGCCTCTTGTAATGCTTCCGCTTATGTATTCTTTCATGGGTAAAGCCAATAAAACAAGAATGGCTGAAATAAACTCTTACTCATCCAGGATCACAATTTGTCAGGGTCAGGGAGGAGGGGAAGTAAGCGACTTGTTTATGGAGTCTCTCTCAATGCTGAATGCTCACATTGAGACATCGGACATAGAGCAAATTGACAGTTTGAAACAGAGGGTTATCGATAAGGATATTGAACTGCTTATAGTGATGCCCGGTGATATGAATGGTGATATTCTGGACAACACAGTGTTGAATTTTTCCATTTTTTACAACTCCACAGGCGACTACTCTAATTATGCTTTTGACCAGGTTCGCAGTTCTTTTTCAGCGGTTAATGATGCAATAGTAAGACTGAGAATTCTTGAGATGGGTATGTCGGAAGATATGCTTAAAGCATACACGATCAACAAGTATCTTGCAGAGGATGAAATTTCGGATCTTGCTGAAGAAGGCAGCGTTATGGGTAAATTGATTGGCGTTATGATGCCTTTCTTTATTGTGATATACCTGTTCGCTAATTCCATGAAAGTGGGTCTGGACAGTGTGGCAGGAGAGAAGGAACGGGGTACACTGGCAATGCTGCTTGTGAACCAGGTAAGCAG
>JAGLDB010000201.1 GCA_023145935.1 Candidatus Sabulitectum sp.
GCTTACAGCGTTTGTTGTATCCCACTTTTCTCCCTGGAAATAAGTAAGTGATTTCCACCTTACGGCAACTCTGCTGCCCCAGGCTCTGGAAACTGCTTCGGTGAGGGTTCTAACAGCATCTATTTCCGATGTGGCACGAAAGAGGCTGCTTGACAGTTCTTTCAATGTCTGCACAGTTTCAAGTTCATTTGTCTTTTCATGGGCTGATCGGTTCTGTCTGAGGCTGATCCCGTGTACAATAAGCATGGAGAAGACTCCGAACATGCAGGACAATAAGATATTAGCGGCATTGTCGGACCTCAGAACCACAAGAGCCGAAGGAACCGCAAGCAGCAGAATGAAACTGTTCAGTAGCAGATTCTTCTTCAGTATGTTCATGAAATTGTTTTTTCTGGAACCGTAATAGCACACCGAGAAGCATCTTAGCAGGACAACGGGAATAACCGTGGCCACCATGACAAGATAGGTTTGAACCGCCCCGGGATTCCGGGATAACTCAAAGAGATCCCAGTATACAAAAGAACTGAATCTTAATAGAAATGCGAATGATACTCCCTGAAAAATAGCCCCGGGAATTTCAGAAGCTAGCTCCTTTTCTGTTCTTATGGAATTCAAGAGGCTGCCGCTGAAAGCAAGAATGGCAGTGATCGGATAGATAAGGAATGGATTGTTCCAGGCTGCCAGGCAGACAATTACTGCAGATTCCACACTAACGCTGTCGTTGCCGTCAGATGAAATAACAAAGATCCTGGACAAGAGGATTCCAGCTGAAGCCAGCAGGAGAAGAACAAGAGATTCAGTTGAGAAAGTTGAAGAAATTTGAACTGAAGGAAAAACAAAGAAGGCCGATGTTAAAACAAATGTCATAACCAGATAGTTGGTGCTTGATCTCAATGTAGAAGCTCCTCAAGTGCATCAACAACATTAGCATCAAAGTATGTTCCTCTGTATTTAATAATCTCCGCAAGGGCATTCTGATCTGATCTTCCAGAGTGATAAGCTCTGGGAGATGTTATGGCATCGAAAACATCCGCTACTGCTACAATTCTTGCAAACAAAGATATTGAAGAGTTTGCGATGCCTTTGGGGTATCCGCTTCCATCTATGTGTTCATGATGTTGAAGAACAATTGAAGAGGCATTGCCGTACCTCTCAATTGCACCCAGCAGTTTGATCCCAGCTTCGGGATGGGTTTCAATTACAGCTCTTTCAGATCGTGTAAGCAGACCTTTCTTCATTACAAGATTCCCTGGTACAGCAAGTTTCCCGATATCGTGGAGCAACGCTCCGATCCTTAACTGCAATATCTCACCTCGAGAAAGACCAAGAACACCAGCAAGCTTTGCCGCCACTCGAGAAACCCTGATAGAGTGATGGTGCGTATCAGAGTCTTTCCTGTCCGCGAGCTTAACAAACATTGATGCTGCACCTAGAAATGCATTCTCAAGCCTTCTTTTGCTGAAGGAGGACCGCCACACATTCTCCAGAAGATCCAGTGTTTCCTTCAGGTCGGTGATGTCGATGGACCTTAGTTCAGTTGCTGCCTCCCCCCGGGCAATGAATGTAGACTTCTCTGTGGATACCACGTACCACTCTCCCTTTTTCTCCATCCGGTAGATCCGTGAAGGGGCTTCAGGAATAATGATCGCAGCGGGTTTTCCCTGCATTGTCCAGACATGAAGGCTATCCATGAGAAAAAGCTGATAACTGTTATCTTCGCTGTAGAGGGAGCTTACCAGTTTATTCTGTAGAGACAGCGTTTTTATTCTGTCTGTATAGCGGTTCAGACGGCTTCTGGAACGAAATTCGTAAAGCATGGCGATCAGGATCAAGGCAAGTGCAACAGCACCACCGATAAGCCCGCTTTCCAGAAAAAAGAACATTATAATGTACGCGAAGATTCCATTGATCATCCAGCTGGCAAACACCATGGCAAAAGACTGGAATGAGATCCTCTGTATGGCTAACAGTAGCAGAGATTGAACTAGAATTCCTGTTGGAATTAGAAGAAGGCAGTTCCATCCTGCTTCTGTACTGGAGGGGATAATAACCGCAAAAAGAACTGCTACGGGGATATAGCTGAAGAAAAGGAACCTGACCCGGTCTGTTTCCCAGTTAAACCATAAACCCAGTGAAATGGAGGCAACAGAGGTAATGATACCGGAGAAGACACCACCGAAAATGAAAGATATCCAGCATATCACAGGAAACATGGCTACTGGACCGGCCTTCATTTCAATTACAAGAAAAGATGACAGTACAGCGAAAAAGCATATAAGAGCGGAAACTGCCTTGTCAGGGGACATTGCTGCAGCTGCAACTACAAGCAGCATACCCGCTAAACACCAGGCAGGGGTCAATGTGCGCTTTTTTCTGTTTATGTGGAATCCTCCGCTGTTTGAAACAATAGGTGATGCAACCGTTTTTTCATTATAGTAAAAGAGGTTGTCGAGGCAAAGGTCAAAGGAATGGAGTTTATTTGAGAATTCTTTTTGTTCAGTCGCCGGTTGGAAGAAGAGAGGCACCCATATATCCCATTGGGCTTGCCTATCTGGCTGGTGCTCTTGGTGCTCATGATTGTCTGGGGATAGATCTCAGTCTGGTTGATTCCCCGGGGGAAGCTCTTCGGAAAGAACTGAGTATCTGTGATCCGGATGTGGTGGCGGTTTCCGTCCGGAATATAGATGACAGCTCGTATCCGGTTACCCACTGGTATCTTGATTCCTTCGGAGAGATCATGGAAGTACTCAGCCAGTGGAAGGGAACTGTTATAGCCGGTGGTGCCGGTTTCTCAATTTATCCTGAGAGAATAATGAAACTATGGCCCAGAATAGATATTGCCATGGTTGGCGAGGGAGAGCTGGCTCTACCTTTGCTTCTTGACCATTTTGCTGGAGCTCCCCACCCGTTGTGGCTTCAGAACAGAGTTGCCAGGCCGCCAAGGCCTTCTCTTGAAAAGATACAGCTTCCTGATTACAGCATTTTTCCCGCTTCTGATTATCCGGAAAAAGGTTCTGTTGGTGTACAGACAAGAAGAGGATGTGTCTTTAACTGTGCATACTGTACCTACAAATCGTTGAGTGGAAATGGCTTCAGATTGAGACCTGTTGAGCATGTGGTAGAGGATATTCTGGAAGTAAAAAAACAGGGTTTCAAGAGTTTTATGTTCGTTGACTCTGTGTTTGATTACCCGAGAGATTATTTTGATCATCTGGTAAGTGCTCTTTCAGATATCGAGGGTATTCCAGCATGGGGAGCATGGATGTCGGAATCTGTTCCTCCGTCAAGTCTGGAAGCCATGTACAGAGCAGGCTGCAGGTGGGTTGACTTCTCTCCGGATGTAATTACTGAAAAAGGGTGGAAGTTGATGGGGAAAGGCGGGTCTTTAAAAAATTTGTGGCCTGTTGTGAAAAAATCCCGGAAGATTGGATTCACAGTTGGAATCAATTTTTTCAGTGCCTCTCCAGGAGAAAACTTCATAGCGCTTATTCAGAAATTCCTTTTCATGGCAAAGGCCAGATTGTTTCTAGGGTGGGGGAAGACATTTATCAACATAGGTACCATCAGGCTCTACAGGGGCGCTCCTCTTTCAGAGGCTCTCTATCCCGGTGAAGAACTTTTCAAGCCTGTATTTTACAGGCCTCGCGGGCTTGCAGATCTTACAGTCAGGGCTTTCCAGGCCATTCGCAGAAGACGCCGCTGATGGGTGAGTTCCGGGCAGGTCTTTTGGGCTGGCCTGTGTCTCATTCTTTGTCTCCGGTGATCCATTCCATATTTCTCCGGTATTTCAGGATTGAAGGGACCTATGAGTTGTTTCCGGTTGAGTACGGTGATCTGCAAGT
>JAGLDB010000202.1 GCA_023145935.1 Candidatus Sabulitectum sp.
CTGTTTGCTCCCATCATGGTTCACATAACCGAAGAGCTTTACCTGGAGATATTCAAGCCTGTTGAAAACCATGAAAGTATTCACACTGCAGAGTGGCCTGAATCCGACTTCATGGACCAGGAAGCTCTCGAGCTTGGTAACAAGGCTCTTCTTGTGATCGAAGAGGCCAGACGCTTCAAGAGCGAGAACAGTCTGAGTATGGCGACTGTTATGGAATCAATAGAGATTTCAGAAGAACTCAAGCCTTTTGAAGCCGACCTTATGGCTGTTACCAGGGCTGAAAAGGTTATCTATACCTGATAAACGGGTAATGAGAAAAGCACAGAAAGGCTGCCGGGAAACCGGTGGCCTTTCTGCAGCAGAGCAATTCAGAAACTGTGTTTTATGGATCCCCAGCTGGAGCGTTCAAGGGCGGTAATCTCGAACGATAACTCAGCTAAATGAGTCTCTCCTGAGCCGGCATAATAACTCCAGTACATGTGCCCATTTGTTTCCGCATAAGCTAGACCAAGCGAGTAGTATGATCCTCCCAAAGGAATAGAAGCGTATCCCATAAAGCTTATTGCTGTTCCGTTCCATTTGTAGAAATAGATGAAATGATTACTGTAAGGTGCAATTGCTATCCATGTATTCCCCTGGTAGGGGAAAGTTGTAACTCCGCTGGGAGATGATGCGGTAAGCTCAGGGGTTGGAAAATTCTGCTGACTGCCACCAGGCTGGAAACGCCAGAGACCACCGTTGTCTATATCGATTGTCCAGTAATGGGTTCCGTCAAAATCCATTCCTCTTCCTCGAATACCTGTAGGATTAGTGAAAGTTGACCATCCAGATCCCATATTATCTGAATAGTATAAGGTGTCAGAATCAAAATCATTGGTTAGAAAACAAGGTGTATCGCTGTTTGATTGTGTTGCAACACCGTAAACTGATGTATTCCCAGAAGAAATATCCACTGCTCCAAGATATGTTCCGGTAGCTGGTTCATAAGATTGAATCTCCATAGCATATATATCTGTGGCTAATACAACAAAATAAGAACCATACTCATACACATCCAGTCCTCTGATTTGATCCAGCGCTGTCCAGTTGTTAAGAAGAGTCAAAGAAATATCGTCTGTTCCTCTGTTTTCAGTGCCTGCAAAAGCCATAACGCTGACTGTAAGAATTAGTATCAGGTGTTTCAAGGCTTCTCCTTTGCAAAAGTAAGTAATTTCTTTTAGCAGAAAATATCTACTAAAGAATCAATTCCCGCTTCAAAAACTACTCTTGATATTGCCCCAGCTTGATCGCTGAAGCGATGTAATCTCAAAGGACATCTCCACAAGGTGGTAAGTGCCTGCAGAATCCTCATAACTCCAGTACATATTTCCAGTGGCTTCTCTGAATGCCAGACCGGTGGAAAGACTGATGCTGGAAGCTGGACACGCTGCAGACCCCATGAAGCTAAGAAGCGATCCATCCCACTGGTAGAAATAGATGTTATGGGTATGGTAGGTTGTTATTGCTATTCCAACATTGCCTTCATGGGGGAATACAGTAATTCCACTTGGAAGTGCCGGCACTTCAGGAATATCCAGAGTTTCAAAAGAGCTGCCTGGTTGAATGCGATACAGTTCTGGACCGTCAATGCTTATCATCCAGAAATTAACATCATCAAAATCCATTCCTCTGCTATTCAAACCAGCAGGATTCGACGAACTGGACCAGGATGTTCCAAAGTCATCTGTTTCGAAAAGGTATGGGCTGCTCCAGTCGGTTGTGTAAAAAACCGGCGAGTCAGGATCATTGTCCCACGCTATTCCGAAACAGGACCCGTTAACAGGGTCAAGTTCAATTACTTCACCGGTGGGTACTCCAGTGAACCCGTCGTATGCGATGACCATGTTAAGCTCTGGATCAGCTCCCAGAACTACAAAATATCCCGGTACATCATAAACCTCCAGACCCATAACCCAGTACGGCAGCGTCCAGTTGTTAATTGAGGTTAATGTAATATCATCTGCTGAAAGGTATGGGTCAACAGTGGAACAGTTATTTACATGTTCATTGTTATTGGCAGAAACCAGTGAAGAGATTCCAATAATTAGAAATATATACTTCATTAGTATCCTTTCGTCTTGTAGAGGTATCATATCAATTGACAATAATTGTAATATTATTAGATGATGTCAAACTGACTTTTTCTGCATTGCTGGATAAAACAATTCCAGTGGAGGGTTTCAGAGAGAAGCAGCAAATAGGCGGTTGAATCTAAAGGAAGGCTTTGCAAAGAGTAAGACAGCCAAGTAGAGTGGTTACAATACCAATGACCAGAGTGAATTTCTCGGTGTTGATCCTTTTTACCAGCAGGGCACTAAGCGGAACGCTTGCCACAGCTCCAACCATAAGAGGCGGAGCAATGCTCCAGTTTATATCGGTACCCATTACAAGATAGGTAGTGATTCCAACCAGACAGGTAAAGCTTTCTGCCATGCTTGTTATGGCAATAGCGCTTTTGCCTTTAACCCCTGACAGTATCTGGCCGCTTGTAACAAGGGGTCCGTAACCACCACCGGAAAGGGCTTTATTGAAAGCAGCAGTAATGCCAAGGCCTGTTACCTTATACCAGCTGAACCTGCTGCGGGTCTTGTGTTTGACCAGAATGATGATACCCATGGAAAATACGATCACTCCGATTATAGGCGTAAGATAGGCTTTCAGATTTACGGCGAAAATCGCTGCGGCTACAGCCCCCACAAGGCTGCACAAGGCAAGAACATAGGCAATCTTAGAGTCTTTTGATTTAGGCAGATACCCCAGTTTCCCCATTTTCTTGACGATCCTGTGTTCCGTGTCGTTGCGGAAGTTAAAAAAGGCATTGCCGGCTCTGTGGTGGGCAAAAGCAGAAAAACCACCGGTCACAAGCTCTGAGAGCAGAATAGCCGGAACAACCTGCATGGGTTCATAACCCATAAAGAGCAGTACCGGGGTCAGAGTGGTGCCGTAACCCATTCCCAGAGTGGAATCAACAAGCTCGCAGAAGAAAGCCATCCCGAAAAGAACAGCAAGAAGCTGAAAATCCATATCATTGACCCCAGCCCACAGGTCACATTACTTTTCTGAGCAGTTTTTTTATCATAGCAATAAGCTCCGCATCCATTGCATCAGCAGGGATCGTGATGTTAAGAGAAACTCCGTTGGTAAAATTGGTCATTCCCGGTGCAGGTTCGTCTGAAACATCCGGGAGGGTGGTTCTTGCCCCAAGAGATGCCTTTTCTGTTTCTGTTTCTGGTACTGGAACTGCTGGAACAGTATCTGTTGCTGGAGCTGGATCGTTAAATTGAGCAAGATCGACCAGTACCTGCAGAGTAAGAACCATGTAGGCTGATTCCGTATTTGAGACACCGGTCTCTTTCCTGAAAAAAGTCATAAGGAGTTTGCTGTCTTTCGACTTCTGATCAGTTTGATACTGGAATACTGTCTGGTATGCTTTTGCAATTGCAGGAGAAAGAATACCCCGGAAATCTGCGTCGTTGATATCTCTGATAGCTTTCCACTGATCAGTTGGTGAAAGGTTGTTATCGATAAATCCGAGAAAGAAGAGAAGTTCTAGTAGTTTAACATCAGGTTGACGGCGGAACCCTATAGATGCCAGATAGTCAGTTGTTATTTTGTCCGGTTGATCCTTAGAGCGGATATTCCGAAAAAGCAGTTCTATGGACCCTGGATCTCGTACTGCTGGATATGTTTTCATTTCCCACTCCATTCGTTAATGATGAAGGCAAGATATTCATTTACTGATGAAAAAAAAAGAGGGGAGAGACTTTCGTCTC
>JAGLDB010000203.1 GCA_023145935.1 Candidatus Sabulitectum sp.
CTTTTCGATATGATAAAAACTCTCAGTGTTCGCGGAGCTACCATTATTGTTACAAGCGACCACGGTTCCACTCAGGCAAACAGAATTACCACTATTCGCGGTGCAAGGGGAATGTCCCACAGCGTCAGGTACAGGTTCGGACATTCTCTTTCGGCAGATCCCAAGCATTCCATTGTGGTGAATAATCCAGCCGACTGGGGTCTTCCGGATGACAATCCGAGAAAGACTTACCTTTTTGCAAGAGAAGACTACCTTTTGATGCAGAGCGGCTTTAACAGGGAAGATATGTACAAGTTCAAAGGCTCTTTTCAGCACGGTGGAGTATCGCTGGAGGAAACGCTTGTGCCCTGTGAGGTTCTTAGACCGAAGAAGTACAGAGGATGATGGAGGAACTGGATGTTGCCGGACTTGAAGAACTGGCCAGGAAACTTGCAGCGGATGTGCAGCCAGGTGATCGGTTCTTTCTTTCCGGTCCGCTGGGCGCCGGGAAATCAACTTTTGCCAGAGCATTCATACGTTCTCTTGGAGTTACAGGCTCCATTCCCAGCCCAACCTTTATTATGGATTCTGTGTATAGTATTGTAGAGTCCGGGCTGGAGGTTCATCACATGGATCTTTACAGGCTTCAAGGCTCGAAAGAAGAAATGTTGATGCTTGGATTTGAAGATGTTCTGGAATCCAGTGCTGTAGTGCTGGTGGAATGGCCGGAGCGAATGGAAGATTTCAAGGAGAGAAGGGGTTGTACCATCTCTATCTCCAATGGTGATTCGCAAAATAGCAGGAGAGTGCAAGTTGAGTGGAATATGGCTGGGTATTGATACTACTTCGTCTGTAGGGAGTGTTGCACTTCTGAAGGATGGTTTGCTGCTCACAGAGTCAATACTGCCGGTAACCGGGTTTCACTCGGAGAAGATTCTTCCAGCAGTAAAGAAGGCTCTGAAAGATTCGGGTGTATCCGGCAGTGATCTATCAGGAATAGGAGTTTCCCTGGGTCCTGGTTCATACACAGGGCTCCGAATAGGGCTTGCCACCGTTCTGGGTCTTGCATCGGGCTGGGAAGTTCCGGTGAAAGGAGTATCAACACTCAGAATTATTGCAGCAGCTCTCCCTGAAGGTCCTGTTTTTGCTTCTGTCAGAGCAAGGAACGGTGAGGTTTTCGCAGGTGCTTTCAGTTCTCCGGATCCATTATCGCAAGAGATACTTCCACAATCTCTCTATTCGTCACAGGTTCTTGAGGAACTTTTGTCAGAGAGACTGTTTTCTGCAGCAGGTTCCGGAAGAAGCGAGATTTCTTCCCCTGGTCTCAGGTGGGTACATCCCCTTATGGATTTGCCAAGGTCTTCGTTTGCCGCCTACTGCGCCTGTGCCCTTGCAGAGAGAGACGGTTTTGGCAGAGATATAGAACCATTGTACCTGCGAAAGTTTAACCAGAGGATTTCCCCGGAATGAAAACTTATGAATATTATCGCCCTGACCGCAAACAGGCTGGCCAGTTGTTTGAACTGGAAAAACTCTGTTTCCCTCGGCCATGGGATATGGCAGAGATACAGGCTCTTCTGGAAAGAGATCCGGTTCTTTACACAGTTGGGTGTTTTGCAGAAGATATTGCTGTTGGTTACATCTCAGCTACATTCTCTGAGCCTGGAGTTCTGCATATCATCAGTCTCTGCGTCCATCCGGAATACAGGCGTCTAGGTATAGCGGGAGAGCTTCTTGGTTCAGCTGTTTACTGGGGGCGGCACATGGAAGCGGAAAAGGTTGTTCTGGAAGTTAGAGAGAAGAATGAAACCGCCCGCAGGTTTTATAAGAGTCTTAACTTCACCTCTGTTCGTTCTCTGCCCAATTTTTATGGAGAAGGAGCAACCGGAGTATTTCTGGAAAGATCGCTTGAATTGCTTCCGCACACCCTTGATACATCGCTCTATCTTTACAACCGTCTTAAAACTGTTCCTCGCATAGGGGTGATCCTTGGCTCCGGACTGGGCTGGGCAACTGAGCCTTTCGGCAACGGACAGACCATACCTTTCTCTGATATCCCAGCCATGGAGGGTGAGGCAGTTCAGGGGCACGGGCACATGGTGCGAACCAGCGCAGACGGCAGGATCATTTTTGTCATGGGCAGAAGACATCATTATCAGGGCTATTCCGGCAGGGAAGTAACTCTTCTGCCTGCTGCTCTGGCTGCTATTGGAGTTGGGACATGGGTTCTTACCAGCTCTGCAGGAGCTGTTGATCCTGCCTATAAGGTGGGTGACGCAATGATCTTCACAGACCATATTAATTTTTCAGGTTGCGTGCCTGATTCCCCGGAACACTTCATAGGCAGCAATGTCTATTCATCTTCCATGCAGAACATCGCTGTGGAGTGTGTGTACAGTTATCACAAGGGCGTTTTCGCCTGTGTTTCCGGGCCGGCATACGAGACAGCTGCTGAGGTTGCTCTTATTCGCAGAAGTGGAGCATCCGCCGTTTCAATGTCAACTGCGCAGGAAGCCATTGCACTTCGGTCCATGGGGTGCAGAGTTCTTGCAATGGCACTGATAACCAACGCCGTGGAGAGTGGAGATTCCGTATGCCATGATGAGGTTCTTTCCGCCCAGGATACGGTTCGTCGAAAGCAGGAGAGATCTATTGTTCGACTTCTGGAAAGGTTGTCCCGGTGAATTACAGAGAGGCCGAGAAGTGGCTGTTCAGCAGGCGGCGAATGGGAATGAAGTACGGTCTTGACAGGATGCTGTCACTTATGGAAAGCCTTGGCCATCCCGAAAAGAAATTCAAAACAGTTCACATTGTTGGAACAAACGGGAAGGGAAGTACTGCTGCGATACTTTCCAGTATTGCCGGGGATCTGGGTTTTTCCTGGGGGCGGGGAACATCTCCACACCTTCTTCATTACAGAGAAAGAATTGCAGTAAATGATAAGTGGATCACTGAAGATGCTGTTGCAGAGTTCATCACCGATCACAAGCGCACCATAAGAAAGCACTCAGCCACATTCTTCGAGATCACGACGGCCATGGCTGCCTGGTATTTTGCGGAAATGGGAGTAGAGTGGCTTGCAGCAGAAGCAGGGCTTGGCGGAAGGCTTGACGCAACGAAAACATACAACGGCGTTGGAACTGTTTTTACCGGAGTCAGAGTGGAACACAGCAGAATTCTGGGAGATACAAGAGAAAAGATAGCTGCAGAAAAGGTTGCCATTGCCGCTCCCGATACTGTACTGATAGCCGTTGCTCAGACTGGAGGCGTGGAAAAGATAGTTATGGATGTTGTGAATAGAGAGAATCTCAAGCGTGTTTTCCCGATTTCAGTCGACAGAAGTCCCCTGCCGGGAGCACATCAACTGGAGAACAGTTCCCTCGCTTACACTGCAGCGCTGGAGCTTTTCGGCAGATCAGAGCGGGATATAGAGAATGCCTACAACAGAACATGCGTTTCGCTCAGATGGCCCGGAAGACTGGATCACAGAAAAGGCAACCCGTCCGTTCTTTTCGATGTGGCACATAACCCTCAGTCAATGGAAGCTCTTGTTGATCATATCAAACCCTGGGGAGGATCTGTTCCCATGGTTGTGGGATTTCTCAGTGATAAACCATGGAAGCAGATGGTGGAACTGCTTAAAGGGACTGCAGGTCATGTTGTTGTTACCACACCTGACAGTGAAAGAAAACTGGAAGCGACGGAACTTGCAGAGTACATGAAACAGGAGGGTTTCCAGGTAGAGATTAAAGAAAAGATCGTGGATGCTGTTGGCAGATGCCGGGAAATTGCGAATGGTTCCTCAATAGTTGTTACAGG
>JAGLDB010000204.1 GCA_023145935.1 Candidatus Sabulitectum sp.
TCGGAAACGGCTACAGGGTCAGTACCACTTGAGACATACGCTCCAAGGCTTGTTAATTCTCCGTGGGCTCTGAAAATATTCCTTGCTGTAGTAAGCGGCATGGTAACAAGAGAACTGTTGTACTCTTCAATACCGAAATCTGCAATGCTGTCTACTCTAAGGGCTACAATTGTATCTACAACAACCCGACCCATCCCGGAAACTTCAACACCTGCGGTGGAGGCAATTCGAATTTCGTCCCCTGCTGTCACACCAAGCTCCCTGGCTAGATCCTTTCCAATGGTCAGGCCTTCAGAACTGTGGCCCCGTACCATTGCCCCGGAGACAGTACCCGGGGAACCGCTGACAACCGCTGGTTTCTCCAGTATCCCTTCAACATTGGTGATACCTTGAATTTCAGCAGCAATGGCCTGAACAACTCCAAGGTCGAAATCATCCATGTATCCACCACCAGGCACATAAATGTACAATGGCGGATTCATTGAAGTAAGACCTGTCGCAATGGCCTCGGTGAACCCCCCCATAAATGCCTGAAGTATCACCAGAGCAGCAACCCCTATGGCAATACCGGCAACGGAAAGGGCACTGACCATTCTCACAACAGAAGAATTGGCATTACTCCATACATGTCTTCGGGCCAGAGCCCATAATAGTCTCTGTTTCATTGCTCCCTTCGGAGGTAGGGAAACAGAATTGTATCACGGATAGACATTGCATCGGTGAGAACCATAACCAGTCGATCGATCCCGATACCAAGCCCCCCGGATGGCGGCATACCAATCTCAAGCGCATAGAGAAATTCCTGATCTACAACACCCTTTCTGTGCTGGCTAAGTGCTGCCTGATCCTCCAGGACCTTACGCTGATATACAGGGTCGTTCTGCTCACTGAATGCATTGGCAAGTTCAAGACCGGCAATAAAAGCCTCGAACCTCTCAGTGATTCGAGGATCATCGATCTTCTGCTTCGCCAGAGGAGAAAGTTCCACCGGGTAGTCAACAACAAAACTTGGCTGAATCAGACCGGGAGTTACATAGTGATCAAAAAGCTTGTCCAGCAGTGTGGGTCTGTCTTTTATGTCATCACCGAGCCCCAGCTTTGCCGCAAGAGCAGATAATTTCCCCGCATCCCAGTCAAACAGATTCTCTCCACTCTTTTCGTGAAGTGTTGGAACAAATGGAACTCTCTTGAACGGCGGAGTAAGATCAATGTTGTGCCCGTTGAACTCCACAACCGGTCCAACTCCCGCAGCTTTTGCAGCTGCTTGAACAATATCTTCAAATCTGGCCATCATTCCGTTGTAGTCAGTCCATGCCTCGTACAGTTCAAGCTGGGTAAATTCCGGGCTGTGCGTTCTGTCAACACCTTCGTTCCTGAAGTCTTTGCCTATCTCGTACACACGGTGAATTCCACCGGCAACAAGCCTCTTCAGATAGAGTTCAGTTGCAATTCGCAGATAACACTCGTCGTCCATTGAATTGTAATGACTCACAAAAGGATCTGCTGCGGCACCTCCGTAGATCTGTTGCAGCACAGGAGTTTCAACCTCAAGAAACTCCTGGCCGTCCAGATAGCTTCTAACTGCGGATACTATCCTGCTTCTTGTAACAAACCTTTTTCTGGAATCACTGTTCAGCACAAGATCAATACATCTGTGTCTGTAAATAAAATCCGGATCACTCACAGCATCGTGCACCGCGCCATCGGCATCGGTCTTTACCACCGGCATGGGACGAACAGCTTTTGCCAGCAGTAACAGTGTTCCCACCCTTACTGAAAGCTCCCCTGTGCGGGTAACAAACAGGTCTCCGCTTACCCATATTATGTCTCCAAGATCCATCTTTCCAAGAAGCTCCCAGGACTCTTCATCCAGGTTCTTTTTATTTATGAACAGCTGAATTCTTCCGGTTGGATCTTCAATGTCACAAAATACAGTCTTTCCGTGCTTCCTTTTTGCCATGATCCTGCCGCTTGTGCCAAGAATATCCTCGGTCTCTCCTGTTATCCGGAGTGTTTCCACAGGCAGTCTTTCCGGAATCTGAGGCGGATATGGTGAGATACCCATTTCTTGTACCGCAGCAAGTTTTTCCAACCGGATCTTTATGAATTCATTTTCTTCAATTGCCATGTTACTTACTCTTTCTCAGGTATTCTTCAATGAATTCCTGTATGTCTCCTCCAAGAAAACCATCAACATCGGAAATCTCCCTGCCTGTCCGGTGATCCTTGACCATCTGATAGGGATGAAGTACGTATGAGCGTATCTGGTGCCCCCAGGAAACATCACTCTTTGTGTTCTCCAGTTTCTCCCTTTCCTTCCTGCGTTTTTCTTCTTCAAGTTCGTACAATCTGGCTCGAAGTACTTTCCATGCCAGCTCACGGTTTCTGTGTTGACTTCTCTCGTTCTGACACGAAACAGCTATGCCTGTGGGCAGGTGGGTCAGGCGCACAGCGCTGGAAGTTTTGTTTATATGCTGTCCTCCAGCCCCGCTGGCCCTGAAAACATCTGTTCTTACATCGTCAGGGTTAATATCAACCTCAATTGAGTCATCAAGATCAGGCAGAGGAAACACAGAGGCAAAACTGGTATGTCTTCTGTTTGCAGGGTCAAAAGGGCTTCTTCGCACAAGGCGGTGAATCCCCTTCTCTGCATGAAGATACCCGAAAGCATACGGGCCTTTAACTGAAAGAACCGCTTCTCTCATTCCAACGGTATCACCTGGTGATGTATCAAGAATTGTTACGTCAAACCCCTGTTTCTCGGCCCAGTAGATGTACATTTTCATCAACATCTCTGTCCAGTCATGGCTGTCCACACCACCAGCACCGGAACGAACTGTAAGGATGCAGTCTGAAGCGTCGTGTTCTCCAGAGAGCATCTGACGGAATTCAAGCTGATCAAGTGATTTCACTACCTCACCAACTCGGATCTGAGCATCTGTTCTTATGCCTATATCATCTTCCAGATCAAGCAGCTCAAGTGCAGCTTCCAGGTCTTCAACCTTGGCGGAAAGCTTTCCCAGAGGATCAGTCCAGTTCTGAATCTTTTTTAACTGTGAAATGGTCTCAAGAGCCTTGTTTCTGTTGCTCCAGAACCCCTCTTTTGCCATCTCTAATTCGAATTCTTTTTCTCTTTTTACCAGATCAACCAGGTCAAAGACGCTCCTTGAGCAGCTGAGTACGCTCTTCTGCCCCACGGATCTCCGTGACAAGCTCTGCGTGTGTCATTCTTCCTCCCATAGCAGATTATAATTGAGGGGCGAATATAATACATTCAGCCCTTATGCGGACGTTTCTTCCTCTCTATTGATCCTGCCTGATTATCACAAAATCGGCCAGGTCGGAAGAGTACTCCTCACCTTCTCCAAGAACCGTTACTGTGAGATAAGAGTCTGAAGATATCTGATCGGGAATACCGGAATGATAATCACTGTGAAAACTTCCGCAGACAAACACAACTTTATCTCCAAGAATAGACCGGGCCATTACAACATCCTTGAGAAGCTGTGCGCGGTAAAGGTTCTCGGGAGCAACAGGCATACCGTGCATCTGATCCCCGATTGCCTCCATGGTGGCCAGGAACATTTCACGGTAAAGGGTATTGGAAGAATCCACCAGCAATTCTTCAAAACCTGGTTCTTCAACAACAGCAGCAAAACCGCCCCTGGCCACCATGGCAGCGTAAGTCCTTGGAACATTTGCAGCGATTACCCTGAAGCCGCTCTGTTTTGCGTACTCAACCATTGGAGCATAATCAGCAGCGTAATTCCCCCATGGCCGGGATTCAGCAAGAAATTC
>JAGLDB010000205.1 GCA_023145935.1 Candidatus Sabulitectum sp.
TTTAACTTGACACAGGAGAACAAGCCTCTCTATTGTCTGCCTGTGTCTGAAAGTGAATAATTTATTAAGGACAGTGCTTGCGAAAGGACATTTTGAGAAACGCCCCGTTGTTTGTTAGGGAAAAAATTCGTCAGGGAGAGATCTCTGGAAGTTTTGAAGGTGCTGTGCTTCTGGCAGACATAAGTGGTTTTACCTCCAGATTCGAAAAAATGTCGGTAATGGGAACAGAGGGTGCTGAGCTTCTTTCCAGTGAAGTAAGCAATACTCTTTCTGCCGTTGTTGAGATATCGGACCGATTCGGTGGCTTTCCGGTTTCTTTTGCAGGAGATGCAGTAACTGTTGTTTTTCCGGAAAGCATGAAGAATGCACAGTCAGCTTGTGAGCTGATAAACGGATTGACTTCCACTGATGTTCTTCCTTTGAAAAGCTATGTTGGTAAAGGTCGTGTTGTCTGGGACGCAATTCCTATGAGTGGTTGGACTTTTTACAGCTTCCAGGGTTCTGCAGTAAGACATGCTGCAATATCAGACCAGGATTGTTCAGGGAAACAGGCCGCTCTTTCCAGTGGAGAAGACGAATCTACTCCGTTCTCATCCGTAGAGCTGCCAGCAGAATGTTTTACTCCACCAGATCTGTTTACCCATAGTACAGTTAATGAATTCAGGCAGGTGATCAGCATATTCCTTTCCATGGAGAACCGTCGAGGAAGCAATTGCCCAAGAAGTTTCCAGGAGCTTGTTCTTGAAATTGCAGAGGAACTCGGTGGCTTTGTCTCAGGCCTTGAGGCAGGGAAAGACGATTACCACATTCTGGTTGTGTTTGGAGCTCCAGTTTCAAGGGAGGATGATTACCGCCAGGCTGACCTTCTGCTCCAGAAGGTATTTTCCAGGGCGAATGGCAGGGTAAAAGCCGGAGTAGCGAATGGTCTTGTTTTCAGCGGCTTGTTGAAAACGCCCCTTCTGGAATCCTATACAGTTCTTGGCCCTTCGGTTAACCTGGCGGCTCGACTGCACAGTTCAGCTGGTTGGAATTCAGTATACAGTGGACCGGTCTTTAACCGTACTTCTCATCTTAGTATCAGGAGTGAGAGAGAGATATTTCTAAAAGGGATTTCTTTACCAGTAAAGACCAGGATTCTTTCACCCTGGAAAAAGAGGATTACTGCAGTTGATTCGTTTCCTCCACTTATAGAAAGAGATGAACTTCTGAAGCAAGTTAAAGTGGAACTGGAAAATAGTAATACCCCTGTTCTTCTTACAGGTCCCACCGGCATTGGAAAAACGAGACTAGCCAAAGAGTTAAGTGGTATGATGGGGAAAGTATCCGTTCTCTCCATCCTGTTTGAAAGATCATCCGGAGGAAGCCCCAACGGTTTTTCCAGATGGCTTGGCGAGTGGATGGGTTTTGATCCAGGCACTGGTGGGCTTACAGCTTTTCGTGAGAAGCTTTACAGTTTCATTGATGAACTGGAGGAACTGAACCAGCCGGCTGCTCGCGCGGTTTCAGATGAACTTCTGCGTGCTGAATCAGTACTTGCTGCTATGGTTGGTCTTCACTGGGAGAGATCTCTTTACCAGGGGCTGGATCCAAGAGGCAGGCTTCAGAACACCGTTTCAGTAACTTCCGCATTTATCAGAGGTCACTGTCTGCTTCGTAAAACAGTTCTGCTCTTTGATGACATTCAGTGGATGGACCCCGACTCAGTTGTATTCCTTGCCGCAGTGCTGGAAGAACTTGGTGCAGACAGGCCATCTATGCTTCTTCTTGCCAGACCCGGGCAGAATTCAATCATGCAGGGGCTTGGTTTAACACCTGTTGAGAAGAAACTGTCTCCGTTATCAAGAGCAGGCTGCAGGAGCTTCCTGAAGTGGCGTCTGGATACGGAACCTTCAGAGAAGCTGCTTGACTGGTTCCATAGGCGAACTGAAGGAATTCCCTTCTTTATGGAGCAGTATGCTCTTATGCTCAATTTATCGGGTAAGATCCCTGACGAAGAGAGTTTTCCGGGAAACATACATGCTTTGCTTGTTGCGAGGCTTGATAGACTTAAACCGCGACTTAGAGAAGTAGTTCTGGCAGCCAGTGTACTGGGCAGAGTCTTTGACCCGCATATTCTTAAGAACCTTACTTCAGATCAAAACATAAATGAAGCTCTCGATAAAGGTGTTGCGGGCAGGGTCTGGGAGCGCACTGCGGATGGATTGTTCAGCTTTATTCATATTCTTCTGCAGGAGACTGCCTACAATCTTCAGATTCATTCAGAGCGTAGAAAGCTTCATACCAGAGCAGCAGAACAGATGATGATTCTGTGGGGTTCCATGCCGGAGAAGGCACTTGGTATTGCATACCATCTTGAGCAGTCAGGCTCCTTTGAGGAATCATCGATCTGGTTCATGAAGGCTGGAGTCTTCTCGTTTTCCAGAAGCCTTATCACTGCATGTCATGAACAGATGCAGAAGGTGCTTTCCCTGTCAAGCGATACTTCCATAAGGCTTGATGCTCACAAAATGATCTATGATCTTCATGCCCTTTCCGGAGACTGGCATAAAGCGGAGGAAGCAATCAAAATTGCGGCATCAGAAGACAATCATAAGGAAGGCCAGGCCAAAGTTCAGATGATGCGGGTAAATCTTGCTACGAATATAGGTAAACCGCAGGAAGCAGAAGATTTGATCATGGGCATAGAGGAAGCCAATCCTGCGCTAAGACCTGAGATACTCAACCATCGCGGTCGCATTCTCATGCTTCAGGCAAGACCGGAAGAGGCAATGAACCTTCTTCTTGATCTGCACGAAGAGTTGAAGAACGGGAACAAAGAAGAAAAACTTGTGGCGGCCAAGGCTCTGGGAAATGCAAGCGGATGCATGCTTCGCCTGCATATGAGAGCAGAAGCAGAAGACCCTCTCAAGCAGGTGCTTGCATTTGCAATGCAGACTGGAAATCTGGTAATGGAGACTCTTGCTGTGGGGAACCTGGCACTGGTTTACAAGTATCTTCCTCTCAGACAGTCTGATGCGATTCTAATGGCAAGAAGACATCTTGAACTTGCAAGAAGAACAGGAAGCCGACTTCTGGAACTGCAGGCTGTGGGAAACCTTGGCTCACTGCTTGAAAAAGAAGCTTCTACTCCTGAGGTTTTTGAACTCCTGGAAAAGGCGGTGGAACTTTCCAGAAAGTATGGGGGAAACGAGGCTGTTTCCATATCACTTGCTAATCTTGGTAAGGCTTTCCAGAGAGTTGGCAATCTGGATCAGGCTCTTGAATCGATGAAAGCTGCCTATAATGTTTGTATAGGTGAAGGCATGAAGATTCATCAGATTGATTACTCTTATGAAATTGCTCATATCCTTATGGACATGGGAAGAGTTGCTGCAGCGGCAGAGCAGGTCAGCGAGCTGGATGAGTCTGAACTTCCAGATGACTACGCCATTACTACAACACTTTGCACATGCAGATTGTTGCGGCTTCAGAACCGGCAGGAAGAAGCGGTTGAAAAGTTGAAAGACGCTCTGGAGGAGTTTACAAGAGATTGGGACAGATTTGATCTGCTCCATCAACTTTTTCTCTGTACTGATGACAAGAAAGTTTTGAATGAATTCCTTATGCAGGGAGAAAAGATATACAGAGAGATGCCACAATGGGATCTGCGAGTAAAACTTGATGAGATGGGAAAGCTTTCAGCAGAAATCTGATAAAGAGAGTGTACAGAGTATATCTATTGTTATTTAATATTGGTTACTATATACTTTGTTGGATATTGTGGATGTTGTGGACTATTTTCGAACATGAT
>JAGLDB010000206.1 GCA_023145935.1 Candidatus Sabulitectum sp.
GCTTTGCGTCCTGTCAGATCGTACACAGCAAGCTCTCCTGTGGTGATTTGTGGAAGGGAAAAACTGAATGTAATTTGATCTGAGGTAGACGGGTTGGGGTAGACTGAGATCACACTGGCAAGCGATACTGGATTTGTTTCAATTCCTCCGGAAGTGTATTTAATTACAAAGGCCATGTCTGGCCCCGGGATGGCAACAACAGCTGTGTTTGTGATGTTGCAGAAATCGAAAGTGCAGCCTGTTGCAGGAAGATCTGTGTATTCTGATCCCCTGTAGAGCCTGGATGGTATTGAGGTCGAATAGATACCTATAAGAGCAAGAAGGTCACCTTCTGATGTGAATTCCGGTTGATACACTGGTCCCGGAAAATTTTCCATTCCAAGGTACGATCCATCATCAGCATTATAGAAACGAACTTGTTTGTCAGAGTAGAGCCCCACTCCGAATCTGTCTCCAGCCTGATCATATGCTATCCTGAGCGGGCCATCTCCCGAGGCCCAGTTGCCGAGGACAGAAGAGGAGGCGCCGTCTATATCAAGAAGGTAAACCCTGTCACCCGAGTAGCATGTAACCATTGCTCTGCTGCCGTCATGGTTAAAGGCAGCCTTCAGCGGAAAGTCTCCTACTGGTATGGTTGCAAGAAGAGAGTAGTCGGCCATGCTGAACAAACGGATATTGTCATTAAAGCTGGCGCATACCAGGCAGACAGAACCGTCAGGGGAGATGACCACATCACTTGAAACCCCGAAAGCAGCCCATGAGACACCGATGGTTCCGCAGGGCTTCTCGGCCACCTCTACGCTCGAAGCTCCGTCCAGTTCCACAAAAGAAACGGTGTTGGAGGAAATGTTTCCCACACATGCCATTGAACCGTCCGGGCTGATATCAACCACGCCAGCGCGTGTTCCGGTAGGAACATCTGCTACAACCGTGGCAGTTTGTGTATCAATGATCTTTATCGAATTGCTGTTGAAACCACAGATGACAGCATATCTGGAATCCGGAGTGAATTCCACATTCTGTACCCGGTCTCCTATCTCCAGTACAGCAACAGTTGCCATGGCGTTAAGGTCGATAAGAGAAGCATTGTCGCTCAGGGTATTGGAAACAACAGCCCAGTTACCGTCTGGAGAAATTGCAACTCTTCTTGGGGCATCTCCCTCCACTGCAGACCCCGAGACAACGCTTCCATCATAGCTCACCGAAGAGTTGGTGAAGGAGTAAAAGTAAACACCTTCGTGACGCGTAGGGTCAATACCTCCGGCAATGTTTGCAACAGGTGAGGTTGCTCCAATATTCTGGGCATTGCCCTGATGCTGAGCCACCATGGTCTCGCTTGCAAAATCAATCACACTGAATCTGTATTGACCGCTTATTGCAAGGGTGTGATCAAAGTTGGATGCTGTCCAGAAAGCTGAATAGGTATTTGTAAATTGAGTAAAGCTCTGAGATGTAAAGTTTACCAGTGTGGATGTATTGCCGGATGTAGAGATGAAAGCTTTTGAGCCATCCTGATTTACTGCTATTTCTCTTGTCATTCCCGAACTACTGCCGGTAACTGCAACAGATTCCGTTATTGTGAATGTTGACAGGTCGATCTGGTGAAGAGTTACATCAGAAGATGTGCTCATAGCGATAAGTCTGCTGCCATCTCCGGAAAGAGCAACTGAAGCCGCATCAGCAACGGCTACAGTGTGATCAACAGCTCCAGTGGTTGTGTTAATGAATAGAACGGCATCATCACCGTTGGGAACAGCAATGTACTGGCCATCATCGGTAACGGTGAACAGGCTGAAGAAAACGAAGTTCCTCGGGCTTTCAGAGCCCCATCCCATGCTCTGCAACCAGAACGGAAAATTTTCTATGGTCATAGTCACGGTTTGAGTTGACAGGTCGATAATGGTGCACTGGTCATTTATGTCGCACCCGACATAGGCTGTTTCACCATCCGGACTGAACTCGATTCGCCAGGGCTGTTCCCCGGTGGCCACTGTACCAAGAAGCGTTCCTGTTTCTGTTGTAATTGCTACCAGATCGTCAAAGGGAAACGCAGTAACCGTGTAGTTTGCACAGGCAGCTACTGCTCCGGGTCGGAGGCCATTTGTGGGAATATCCGCAACAACTGATCCTGTAACAGGGCTGATAATAGAAATATTTGCTGTGATGTAATTGGCCACCAGAACAGTCTGCCCGTCGGCTGACCAGGCAAGATCGTAAAGATAGTCACCCTCGGGTAGAACTCCAGGTTCAATCTCATGGGTAGTCTCATCGGTAAGGGGAGTTGGAAGAAGCATTTCTGCGGTTACTCCATCTCCGGGGCCGTAAGTTTCCCACTGAATCACTGGATCTCCATCAGGAGAAGCTGCTGCAAGCATCATAATTAATAAGAGCATGGCAATACCTTTCTATTTTATCACTGTAAACCTTATAGTGTGAACGTTTGTTTCATTTTCAAGAACAGCATGATAAAGCCCCGGCGCAAGAGAGCCGGAGGGAACTGATGACTGGGCGGTTAGTGCAAGTCTTCCAGTAAGGTCATAAATCTGTATTGTTCCGTTGAAACCGTCAGGCAGATTGAAAACAATCGGAGAGGCTGTGTGCACGGGGTTTTGAGAAATAGTGAAGTATTCAGATTCACTTGCGTAGGCTTGTTCATCAATCGAGGTCTGCTGTGTAAATCTTATTGCGTCAAACGATATGTGCTGACTCTGGGTGCCTGTATAGTCGCCCATTCTTACCATAGCTGATGAAGGAGACAGGAAGAAAGTACCAACTGTTGCCCATTGATCGCTGTAGTTCCCCTGATTTACAGTTGCAGTTACCCAGCCGGTAGAAGAGTTTATGTGATAGATGCCTGTAGCTGTTGAATGGGATGATGGTACATAGGTTTCTACAAGGTACCATGCTTCAGATGAAAGTTCAGGAATCCACTCTACAAAACATGTGTCCGGCAGTGCTCCGGTGGAATATGTCCACCATGAATAACCATCATACCCTGTTTCCTGCTCGTGCCAGTACTGACATGGGCCAAGTTTTCTGTAACCAAGAGAGCGGTCATCAATCAATTCTCCAGCAGGGGAAAGAACTTCTGAACGGGCGGAGAACAGCTGAGAAACACCCAGCTGAGTATTGCCGTTGTTGTAGCCGGGCCAGTCGTAAACAACATCTTTGCCGTTTGGCAGGGTTCCCCAGCCTGGAAGATTCTGGTTGCCGTAGGAATCGTTGCATATCACTGAATGATCGTCGTAGTAGCCGTTGAACAGAAGAATGTGCCCGCCTGTGTACGGGCTGGTGGTGGATGCCACCACTGTCCAGGAGTTATCCAGCTCACCGGTGCATGCACTCCAAGTTGTTCCCAGTTGATATGAAGTAAGACTATGCTGAGTCATCCAAGTGGTCATTTCTGCCCAGATAGCACCTCCAATATCTCTGCATATAAAACCATGGGCCCCTGGTACCCAGACACCACCAGGTGCTGATTCACCCATGATGTCATAGGTATATCCAAGAAATGTGTACTCTGTGGGGATGTAGTTTCCCCATTCACTCCAGTGGCCGGAGGGATAACTGCACCAGATGGAGTCAGGGGTAAGCCGGTTGTAGTACTGCACCGCCATCATGCATGAGGTAGGGCCGCAGCTCCAGTTGCCATTGAACCAGTCGGGAGTGTCCCATCTCTGATGCATGTAGGGAACATCGAAGTGGACAGCAGGGTCATCTGTTGGCAAACTGATCACCGAAGAAGCATTGCCTGG
>JAGLDB010000207.1 GCA_023145935.1 Candidatus Sabulitectum sp.
TCTCTGGCGCTGAAATAGCAGGGGCTTACTGTGCTCAAAGTAAGGTCTGCCATGCCTGGATTGCAGTCTTTGGTGCAGTTAAAGTATTCCCTTCCTGAAGAGGCGATCTGTTTCATCTCATGGTCATCGTGAATAAAGACCGAGCTGCATGCTCCATTCAATATGGACTGCCCGGCTTCAGTGCATATCCGGTAAATTTCTCCTGCTGAACGGCACTTCTGAAGCTCTGCTGCAACTTTATGGAGTTTCTCTATTCGATCTCTTGCCAGAGATGAATCCTCCCGATCTTTCTTCGTTTCCGAAATATCAACGATGCATCCAACACAGAAATCCGGTTCATCTCCTGACATTGAATAAGCCCTGCCCCGTTCCATTACCCAGAGAGTATTACCGGAGCTGTTTTTAATTCTGTATGTGATGCTGTAGTCTTTGCGGTTTTCCAGTGAATCGTCTATTGTCTTTAACACCATACTGAGGTCTTCGCTTAGAATAACAGATGCATAGGGCTTGGATTCAGAAAGCAATTCGATTTCAGAGAACCCTGCGAAAGAGGCGGATCCAGGAGCTATGAATTCCATTGTTCTCTCTCTGTTGACCCTTGCCTGAAAGAACATACCTGTATGGAGCTCGGGATATGGACATTCCCTGAAATTGTTCCTTGAAACAACATCAGCATTGGTCTGAGCCCTGGAATTGCCGGTTCTGTATATCCTGTATCCCCCTTTTGCCTGTGATACATCTGAAGAGTATGGGGCACATATCAGTGAGATCGTAAGAGTGCTTTTGTCTTTCTTCTTTCTTGTTGTTCTAAGACGGAGAGTTCTTTCTGCCTTCAGCATTGCGATTATGTATTCTGCCTCAGGACTTATTGTCTTTGGTATAAGGATCTCAGCTATGCTATGCTCTGAGATATCTTCAGGCGTCCAGCCGAATTCGGCGTGAAATGTTGTGTTTGCTCTAACAGCGTTACCGGCGGCATCAGAGTAAAGAGATGGTTCACAAGAGTTTTCAAAGGCATTGGTCAAGAGCTTACTGTGGCTGCATTTGTCAGTAGTTCTCTGCTGTGAGTTTTCGGGGATCTGTTTGAAGATGAAGCAGACAAGCTTGTCTCCGGAGTCGGTAATGATCTGCACTGCTATCTGGAACAACCTGGCAAGTGTGCCGTCATTTTTCACCTTCACTGTTTTAATGGAGACAGGTGTGCCTGTAATTGCAGTATCAAACACACATTCGGATTCGGGCAGAAAAGGAGCTGGTGTAATAAGTTCATCAAGATCCCTGCCGATACAGTTTTCTTCAGAGGTTTGAAAGAGCTGCGAAAAAGAGGGGTTATTCTGTAAGATCTGTCTGCTGGAATCGCATACAACCAGAGCACCGGCTGAAATGTCAAAGAGTTTCTTTAAATACCGGGATTCGCCATAAAGCACAGGGCCATCTATCTCTGCATTCACAAGAACCTCCTGTTAGTGCCCAGTGTAAATCTCTGAACTCCATCGGTGCCATGCCCAGGCGCATCCGGTTCGCCGGACAAAAGCAGTCGAATCGAGAAACCTATGAATTCTGCTTTATAGCGTTTGGGTCTACCCAGATACTGCAAAAAAGTTGAGTCAGACTCAAGCCCCCCTGTATTGAGCTCATATTGTTTTTTCTCTGAAGAAATATCCCGTAAGAATATACATCCCATGATCGATCCGTGTCTGCTATCCATTTCAAGGTTAACCGCCAGAGCTGCAAAGCACTTTGCCTTGGCAAGCATGTCTATAGATAGAATTGTGTTCGGGTATGAACAGACAAGAAACCTGGAACCGTCTGCAAGAATAATGCTGTACCGGGAATGCTGTGCATGATGGTCATCAGAGTTCTCTGGAGGAGTAGACGGGTTTCGCCATGATGGAATTCCATTGGATCTTAACCAGTTCCGAGCCATTGATTCCCTGCACAGATGGTCGAACACTGTTCGGGTTCCATGAGATTCCTTTTGCAGTTTCCTTATCCTTGTCTCGGACAGCGTAATCCGCTCCAATGGTATTCCTTTCCCGGGTTGTTTTCATGAATATCAGTCCGCCGGTGCCATCCGGTCAATGAGATTTGCATTTTTCCTGATAGTTGGCTAAATTAGCACTCACTTATAAGCTGGAATAGTAGTTTTTATAGTTTTACAGTTATTCCCGAAAAGGGGCAGTAATGGACAAGAGAACACCGCTTTACGATAAGCATGTTGCGCTTGGTGCAACTATTCAATCCTTTGCCGGATATCTTATGCCCATCAAATACGGTGCTATCAAGAAAGAGCACATGGCCGTACGCGATAGCGTTGGAGTTTTTGATCTGACTCACATGGGTGAATTCAGAGTTACCGGACCTGATTCCACTGCATTTCTTGACAAACTTCTTACAAACGATGCCTCTGTTGATAATGGAAAAGCCTACTATTCCACCATGTGTTATCCGGATGGCGGGATTGTGGACGATCTCATCGTTTACAAAATTGGTGACCAGGAATATCTGATGGTTGTTAATGCAGCCAATCTGGACAAAGACTGGGCCTGGGTACAGAGTCATCTTCAGGGTTTTAATGTGAACGTTTCAAACGAGAGCG
The DNA here is from genome assembly GCA_023145935.1 of Candidatus Sabulitectum sp. The sequence continues at coordinate 2,600 of JAGLDB010000207.1, forward strand.
ACGAAACTGCTCTTGTGGCTATTCAGGGCCCCAGGGCTCAGGAAGTCTGCTCAAAACTCACAGATTACGATCTGGACTCCATTGGTTACTATGAGCATACGACTGGCAAATTCGCCGGTGTTGATGCTTTGATCGCCAGAACCGGCTACACCGGTGAAGACGGTTTCGAGATCTACATGAAGTATCCTGATGCTGAGGCAGTCTGGGATGCTGTAGTTCAGTCCGGAGAAGAATTCGGGATCGTTCCCATCGGGCTTGCCGCAAGAGATACACTTCGTCTTGAAGTTGGTTACCCCCTTTACGGAAATGATATAGATCACAGCACCACGCCAATTGAAGCGAAGCTTGGCTGGGTTGTCAAATTAAAGACAGACAAACCGTTCATAGCCAGAGAAGTTCTTGAACAGCAGAAAGCCGAAAAACCGGGAAGATATCTGGTAGGCATGGTGGTTACAGGAAAAGGTTTTCCAAGACACGGTACTCCTCTTTACAGCGGTGACAGAAAAATTGGTATTGTTACCAGTGGATCTATTGCTCCTGCGCTTGATCGGGCTGTATGCCTGGGTTATGTAGAGCGTGGTTTTCAGAAGAGGGGAAGCGAGCTTGAGGCGGAAGTGAGAGGGAAACGCATTCCCATGAAGATCGTGAAGATACCGTTCTACACTGAAGGCAGCAGGAAATAGTCTTAACCATATTTATATAAGGAGATAAAATGAGCAACATACCAGAGAATGTACGCTACACAGAAACTCATGAATGGGTGCGCAAAGATGAAGATAATTATGTGATCGGGCTTACCGATCATGCTCAGCACGAAATGGGTGAGATCGTCATGGCAGAACTGCCTGAAGTAGGGGCCGAAGCCACTCGAGGCGACGCCATGGGCGGTCTTGAAGCTGTGAAAACCGCGGAAGATTTCTATGCGCCTCTGGACGGAGAAGTAGCTGCTGTGAACGAAGAGCTGGAAGCCAACCCCGCCCTTATCAACGAAGAGCCCTTTGCAGGTGGCTGGTTGTTTAAAATTAAAGCTTCTGACGGTTCGCAGTTTGATGGTCTTCTTACTGCTGAAGAGTACAAGACTCACATAGGAGAGTAAACCCATGAGCATATTCGTTCCCAACGGAAAGGCTCAAAGGGAGCAGATGCTTGATGTTAT
>JAGLDB010000208.1 GCA_023145935.1 Candidatus Sabulitectum sp.
TCTCTTGAAACTGACAGATACAGGTATGTCTGGGATGAAAGCGTGGATGAGCTTCCATCAGCAGAGGATGTTGCAGCAGTTGATCAGGATATCCTTGATCTCTGCGAGAAATACGGAATCAACTCTGGAAATTATGAGTCTGCTCTGGTGTACCATCCATTAACCGACCTGGGAGTTAATGGAGATACTGTTGCTTTCTGCCTGGAAAGCTACTCCCCACGCTATAACAGCAGTGAGATCCATCTGATACTTGCGCTGATGCCTGCTGATGTGAAGCAGAGCTACCCAGACTGGTTTGACAGCCCGGTAACGCCTGTGCTTCACACTGTCACTGACGGTGAAAGAAAACTGTTTTTCAGTGAAGACACTGTTCAGGGGCAGCATGCACTGAGTTTTGACTACAGTATTGCTGCTGTTTACAAAAATCCTATTATTGAAAATTCTCTTCTTGTAGTGCTTCACTCCGAAAGACCTGGATTTGAAGGCCCGGATGGAAGGTTCAGGGTGGTTTCCGGCAGTATTTAGTACTATCTTGAACTGGAGAGAGGGGGCCTTATGCAGAACAGACTATCGTGGACAGAGTTAGAGAATTTGTTTGTTCTCAGAGGAGTCTCTTGTGATTCGGTTGTGGATGCGCTGAGAGAATGCCCGATAATTCGTCTAAAAAAGGGCGAGGTTCTCATTCGTACCGGGCAGAACAATCAGAGTCTTTACATTATTCTTTCAGGCAGACTTGCGGTCTATCTTGAGTATCCTGGAAGTGACCCTATCACCGTTCTTGACCAGGGCGAGACAGTGGGAGAGCTTTCGGTAATTGATGACAGTCCCGCATCTGCATATGTGGTTGGAGCGGAAGACAGTCAATTGCTTGAAGTGGATGAAACCTCATTCTGGCTGATGATCTCGGAGTCACATGCTTTTGCGTGTAACATGCTTATTCTTCTTTCGAACAGAATGCGAACATCCGACAAGGCTCTGCTCGGGAACATTCGCTTAAGAAGAAGATTTCAGCACGATGCCATGTTTGACTCTCTTACCGAGATGCATAACCGCAGATGGCTTGATATTCAGTTACCCAGACTTATCAAAAGACACATTCGCAGCAAGAGCCCGCTATGCATCGTAATGTTTGATATAGATCATTTCAAAAAATACAACGACAGTTACGGTCATGATGCAGGAGACCATGTTCTGGCACAGGTTTCAAGAACTATAATGCAGTGCCTTCGCCCCACCGATCTCAGTGCCCGCTTTGGCGGCGAGGAATTTGTGATAATGCTTTCGGGAGTAGCCATGGAGCTGGCCTGGATCGTAGCAGAAAGACTCCGGAAGGCCATAGCAGCCCAGCAAGTTGTAACCTATGCCGGTGAGGAACTGCCAGCGGTGACTGTTTCAATGGGAATTGCAGAAAGCAGAATGGATGACACTGCGGATTCGTTTTTGAAAAGGGCTGATACCGCCATGTACAAGGCTAAGAATGCCGGTCGCAACAGAACATGCCGGGAATAGCAGATGAGCATTCAGTTAACACCGATTTTCATCTCTTCCATATTAAACAACTCTGCCATTGTGCCACCTCAGAATTTTCTTTACTCCTGTCTCCTGTCTGCTGCAGCCCTGGTTTCTTTCTATATCGCAATTGTTGCATGGAGACGCAGAAAGACAGGCCCTGCCGCCTCCTCTATCGCTGTACTGATGGTGGCTTCTGCGTGGTGGGGGCTCACATACGCAATACACTGGTCTTCCCTGTATTCTCCGTTTCCCATGTTCTGGTTGAATTCAACCTATCTTGGTGTGGTGATAGTTCCAACTGCCTATTTTGTTTTTGCACTGTATTTCACCGGCAACAGCAAATGGCTTAACAGACGAACTATGCGTTTTCTTGCCATTGAACCCATTCTGACCCTTGTTATTCTATGGACGGACAGGGTACACGGGCTGTTCTTCTCAGATCTGCAACCGGCAAATGGCAGTGCCATACTTGACGGGGGTTTCTGGTTCTGGTTGAACATCGTCTATTCCTATCTTTTAATTCTGGTTGCATTCGTGCTTCTTGCCAGATTTGCCTGGAAGGCTGATCGTTTAAGCAGGAAACAGGCAGTGCTGATCCTTTGCGGTTCACTTGTTCCATGGGTCAGCAGTGTAGTTAGCGTACTGGATGTTGCTCATCTAACTGATCTTGACCTAACTCCATTTGCATTTACAATCACAGGTGCAGCTTTTGCATTTGCCCTGTTTCGCCTGAATCTGCTCACTATTGTTCCTATGGCCAGAGATGCTCTTGTTGAGGTGATGACAGACGGCTTCTTTGTTGCTGATCTTAGGAATCGTGTGGTTGATATCAACCTGGCTGCACAGAAGTATCTTGGGCTGGACAAGTCATCAATTGGAAGAAGTGCAGAAGGTCTTTTCAAGAATACTCCGGATCTGGTTGAACTCTACAAAGATGTTAAAGAAGGGCAGTTTGAATTCTTTACTGAATACTACGGGCAGCGCCATCTGGATATGAGAGTTGTTCCCCTTTACGATCACAGGAAGGAATACACCGGAAGACTGTTCATTTTCAGAGATATCACAGAGAGAAAAGCAGTTGAAATGGAGATCAAGAAAGCAAATGATCAGCTGAAGCATCAACTTTCCGAGATCAAAACCCTGCAGGCGGAACTTCACAGGCAGGCGATCCGGGATCCCTTAACAAAGCTGTACAACAGACGGTATCTTGAGGAATTCCTGGAGAGGGAAATGTCCAGAGCATTCCGGGAGAATGTTCCTCTCGGTATTCTTATGCTGGACATTGATCATTTCAAAAAATTCAACGATACATACGGTCACAGGGCGGGAGACGCAGTTCTTCGAGAACTGGGTAAGCTGCTGCTTTGGAACACCAGGAGTGGCGGAGACATCGCTTGCCGTTACGGAGGCGAGGAATTTGTAATTGTGTTATCCAATACATCATTGCAGGCTGCTCAAAAGCGGGCAGAGCAGTTGCGCAGCAGACTTGAAGAAATGCGGATCGCAGTTGGAGAAAACGAATTATCCGCAACTGTTTCTATTGGCGTGGCAGCATATCCTGCTCACGGCAGTACCGGTGAGGAAATTCTGGATGCAGCGGATAAAGCCCTTTATCAGGCAAAAAGAGCAGGTCGTAACTGTGTCATTGTCTGGGAGGAAAAGGGCCCCGGCAACTGACTCGCTGCAGGCGCCCGAAGATCTACTCTGTTATTCCTATCTCAGCCTGGTTAATCAGAAATGCGTACTTGGAAGCGGTATTTCCCAGCCAGCCGTAGCGCCCTGAAGCTCCACCGTGACCGGAACCCATGTTTACTCTGAAGACAACAGGAGCTGTGCCGGTATTGGCACGACGAATTTCCGCAACCCATTTTGCCGGTTCCCAGTAGCCGACCTGGGAATCATTCACAGCTGAAAAAATGTACATGGCGGGAAAATCCACCTCTGTAACATTGTCTACAGGTGAGTATGAAAGAATGTATTCGTAAGCTTCCGGGCTTTCTGCGGGGTTTCCCCATTCTCCGTATTCACCGGTGGTGAGAGGAATTGAAGGGTCAAGCATTGTGGTAAGTGCATCTACGAAAGGCACACCTGCAACAACTCCCTTCCACATGTCCGGACGCATGTTGGTTACTCCGCCCACCAGCAGTCCGCCGGCACTTTCTCCCATGGCGAAGATCATCTCAGGATCGCAGAAATTATTTTCCATAAGATATTCCCCGCAGGCAATGAAGTCGGTGAAGCT
>JAGLDB010000209.1 GCA_023145935.1 Candidatus Sabulitectum sp.
TCTCAAGAATTGGAAGAAGATCTTTGACATTGCTGATTTTCTTCTCGTAGATGAGAATGTAGGGCTTTTCAAGAACAACTTCCATTGTCTCGGGATTGGTTACAAAGTAGGGACTGAGGTAACCGCGGTCAAACTGCATACCCTCGACCACATCAAGAGTGGTATCCATGGATTTGGCTTCTTCAACACTGATAGTGCCGTCCTTGCCTACTTTTTCCATGGCGTCGCCTATGATAACGCCGATGGCAGCGTCATTGTTGGCACTGATAGTGGCAACCTGCTTGATCTCTTCCTTGCCGCGAACTTCTCTGCTGAGATTCTTAAGTTCTTCAGTAACAGCTTTGACAGCAATATCTACACCGCGCTTGAGAGCCATTGGGCTGGCACCTGCGGTGACATTTTTGAGGCCTTCACGATAGATGGCTTCAGCAAGAAGAGTAGCTGTTGTTGTACCATCTCCGGCAATATCACTTGTTTTGCTGGCAACTTCGCGAATGAGCTGAGCTCCAATATTCTCAAACTTGTCAGGAAGTTCGATCTCTTTGGCAACTGTTACTCCATCTTTGGTGATAGTAGGGCTGCCCCATTTTTTCTCGATGAGAACATTGCGACCCTTTGGGCCAAGTGTAATCTTTACAGCTCTTGAAAGCTGTTCTACACCAGCGAGGATGGCATGTCTGGCATCCTGATTGAATTTAAGTTCTTTACCTGGCATTTTTTATTCTCCTTAATTCTCGATGACGGCAAGTATATCATCCTCGCGGATGATTACAAGGTCTTCGCCGTTTACTTTTACCTCGGTACCGCTGTACTTGCCTATGAGGATCTTATCTCCCTCTTTAACAACTGGAGTCACGAAATCCCCTGAGTCGCTGCGTTTGCCCTGGCCAACTGCAATTATGATTCCCTCGAGAGGTTTCTCTTTAGCTGTATCGGGAATAACTATTCCACCCTGTACTACTTCTTTTGCCTCTTCACGACGGACTATGATTCTGTCGAAGAGGGGTCTCACCTTCACTTCTGCCACATTGGTCTCCTTTCAAAGAAAAACATATTTCTGGCATTTGCGAACCGTTAGTTTAAATACTTCAATTCGGCTGTACACATCAAAAGCAAAGATTGTGCCAGAGAAAACGGCTGAAGAAATAGTGAACATAATTTGTTGCAGTGCAAAGAAAAAAGAACTGTGGTGAATTGCACTTCCCGCGTGATTAAACCAGGCAATTCAGAGTATGTGCCAGTTTGACGCATTGGTATTGTCATGGATTGTTTGGGAGTTGCATATATTCCCTGCTCAACAATATTTTTTAGAACAATCAGGAGGTGGTGATGTCTTCAAGAATTATCATAGATTGCCAGGGAACCAGTCTTGAAACTGTGAGAGAGATTGCAGAGGGAGCTTCATTTGAGCTTGGTGAGGATGCAGTGGCTGCGATTAAAGGCGCCCGGTCAACAATAGAGGTACTTCTTAGATCAGGGAAGCCGATTTATGGTGTAAATACAGGATTTGGCAGGCTGGCAAGCACTATTGTGCCGGAGAATGAACTGTGTCTTCTCCAGAGAAATCTTCTGCTTAGTCATGCCTGCGGCACTGGAAAACTGTTTCCTGCTGTTATTGTCAGGATAATGATCTTTTTAAGAGTGGTTTCCCTCGCCCGTGGGCGAAGCGGGGCAAGACTGGAGACAATTAACTCTCTTGTTAAACTCGGGAATAGTCCCTACATGCCTGCGGTGCCTTCCCAGGGATCTCTGGGAGCATCCGGTGACCTTGCACCTCTTTCGCATATGTGCCTTCCAATTCTGGGAGAGGGAGAGTGTATTGATCCCGATGGAGTGGTTATTTCCGGAGCGGAAGCTTTAGAGAAGATAGGGCTCGAGCCTGTGGAGCTTCAGGCAAAAGAGGGCCTTGCTCTTATAAATGGAACTCAGACCATGACTGCATTGATGTGTGCTGCTGTTCTGGATTCCAGAAGGTTAATGGATGCCGCAGACGCCACAGCAGCCATTACCCTTGAGGCCTTGCTGGGCACTGACGCGGCACTTGATCCGGAGCTGATCGGTCTCAGGCCTCATCCTGGTGCAGAAGAGTCCGCAGCATTTATCAGAAAGCAGCTTACAGGATCAGAAATTATTCATAGCCATCCTTCCTGCGGAAAGGTTCAGGATGCGTATTCGCTCAGGTGTACACCACAGGTACACGGTGCATCAAGGGACGCATTGAAGTACATTGAAACTACTGTTGAGCGTGAGCTGAAGGCAGTCACAGACAATCCACTTCTTATGAAGGACGGCAGAGCTGTAAGTGGGGGGAACTTTCATGGCCAGCCGGTTGCTCTCGCGGCAGATCATTTGAAGATCGCTATTGCCGAGCTTGCGAATATCTCCGAAAGAAGAACAGAAAGACTTCTTAATCCCGATCTCAGCGGGCTCCCTGCATTTCTCTCTCCTGCGCCGGGAACCAATTCCGGGTTGATGATAGCACAGTATACTTCTGCATCTCTTGTGAGCGAAAACAAGGTGCTTGCACATCCTGCAAGTGTTGACAGCATATCAGTAAGTGGCTGCCAGGAAGATCATGTAAGCATGGGCACAACAGCAGCAAGGCAGGCTGTTGAGATAGTCAGGAACAGTTGTCATGTTCTTGCAACAGAACTTGTTGCTGCTGTACAGGCGCACAGGTTCCTTGATCGCGGGGTAATGGGTGATGGAACAGGAAAGACATTCGATACTGTATCCAAGGTTTTCCCCCCTCTCGATAAGGACAGACAGTTTGTTGGAGATATTGAAGCTGTTGCCTGTTTGATCAGAGAGGGACATATTTGCTGAATTGATCCATTGAAATAAACATCGGGGTGCTGCTTGTATGCGGCTGAGAAAAAACCCGTATAACCTGATCCGGATAATGCCGGCGTAGGGAATGGTATGAAAGTCGTATGTTTCACTGCCATGTTGCTTACCGGGTCGTGCCAGGAGGTAACATGGAATCTCAGGTAAGTTCCGGAATAATCAACGCTTATTATAAGAAGCTGAATGACAGTTTGCGAGCCGATGCTGCCATTGTAGGTGGCGGGCCATCCGGGCTGCTGGCAGCAGCCATTCTTTCCGAGAGGGGATACTCTGTCAATCTGTATGAGAAGAACCTGGCCCCCGGTGGCGGTATGTGGGGTGGAGCCATGATGTTCAACAAAATTGTGATTGAGGCTGAAGCAGCATCTATCGCTGAAGAATCAGGGATGATCCTTAGCAAGAGTGAGTGCGGTAACTACATTGTTGATTCTGTTCAGGGAACTGCTGCACTGATCAACAGGGCCTGTTGCTCCGGTGTAAGAATATTTAACTGTGTTTCAGTAGAGGACCTGACTTTTAACAGCAGCGAGGAAGTAAACGGTGTTGTTATTAACTGGTCTCCTGTTCTTCAGAAGGGTATGATGGTCGACCCGCTGATGACCATGGCCAGTGCAGTTCTTGATGCAACCGGTCATCCGGCTGAGATTGCCACAGGACTTGCCCGCAAGAATGGCGTTAAGCTGTTTACAGACACAGGCGGTGTTGCTGGTGAAAGAAGTTTGAATGTTGAACTCGGTGAGAAGAATACTGTGGAGTATACAGGCCAGGTGTACCCGGGTCTTTTTGTAAGCGGCATGAGTGCGTGTGCCATTGGCGGAGGGTATAGAATGGGGCCGATCTTTGGGGGAATGCTCTTGTCCGGCAGGAAAGCAGCCAGCCTGATAATAGAAAAACTGGAG
>JAGLDB010000021.1 GCA_023145935.1 Candidatus Sabulitectum sp.
GCAATTACAAAAATTCCTTTTTCTCCGGCAACCTCTGCAGCTTTAAGAACATTCTGACTTACTCCACTGGTAGATATGGCAATAAGTACATCGCCCTTTCTGCCCAGAGCTTCCACCTGGCGGGAGAAAATATTCTCATAACCATAGTCATTTGCAACTGCAGTGATCACCGCAGTGTCAACTGTCAGCGCAACTGCCGCCATGGCCTTTCTTTCACGCCTGAACCTGCCCACCAGCTCTCCTGCAAAATGAGAAGCATCAGACGCGCTGCCTCCATTGCCGCACAGAAGAACTTTGCCATCTCTCTTAAAACACCGGTTCAATTCTTCTGTGATCTTCATGACAGACTCACTATCCATCCCCGCCATGAGAGCCTTTGCTTTTTCGATGTAGTCTTTTACAGCATTCTTTTCAGACATAATTCCATTACCTCTTCCAACGGCGGTAATTTGATACTTCTTTCTGTTCCAAGAGCTGACCATACAGGTCTGGGGGCGGGTAGGGCAAGCTGTGTCCAATTTGTACCTTGAACAGTGCCCTTCCCTATTCTGTCTCTTACCATACTCGCCAGCTCATACGGGGTCACTGCGCCACTGTTCACGCAGTGATACAAGCCGGACCTCTCTTCATTAAAAACCATGTCCACCAGAATTCCCGCTAGAGAATCCACAGAGGTAAGGCACGATGTCTGATCGGTAACCGCTGTGACGGTTCCCTCTGCAAGAAGCTTTCTTACTATCCATGGAAGAAGCCCCTTTTCTCCAAAAAGCCAGGATGTTCTTACAACAGAATTCCCGGGATAGTAAAGAGCAGATGCTTCTCCACGAAGCTTGGTGGAAGCGTAAACATTAGCAGGTTCTGTGGGATCCGATTCAAGAAGATACCTGTTATCACCCCTTGTAAATACCTGGTCTGTGGATATGGTAATAAGACGAACACCGGTATCCGCCAGATTTTTAACCGCCGTGTGATGCACTTTTTCCGCAGCATCCGGGTTCCTCTCACAAAAATCCACATCAGTCAAGGCGGAAGTATTAACGATAACATCAGGCTTCAAAAGGCTAACCGCTTCGGTTACACTTCCCATGTGGGTAACATCGAAATCAGGAAGATCAACACCGATGCCTTTGCTGCCCAGAAGCCTCATTAACTCTGAGCCGAGCATCCCCTCTGCACCTGTCACCATCACAATCATTCTTCTTTTCTCTCTTTCGGCAGTGGAAGTTCCGGTAGTCTCTCATCGTTAAGGATCATCTCCGGGATCTCCTTTGTAAGAACCTCCCACGGCACTCTTGAAAACTCTGCTATTTTCTCCTTCAGCCTTCTGTCAAGAATTTGATCTTCCGGGGAGTGTGCGTCACTGCATATCGCATGGCTCAAACCATCTTTCAACATACTTCTGGCTGTTAAGGCATACTTCTTAATTCTGAAAGAACGAGCGCTGATCATGGCGCCGCAGCCCATTCTGGACAAGGTAACCAATCTGCTTCTCTTTCGTCTGCACCAGCCATAACGCTCCGGGTGGGCAATAAGAGGCTTGTATCCTCTGGAGATAAGTCGTCTCAACTGAATAAAGGTTTCAAGCCAGCTCACAGAGGTGCTGAACTCCACCAGCACCCACCCGGTACCAGGGTATCTGATCTCCTCCATGTACCTGAGAGAACTACCGCCTATCATCAACTCTCCTGCGAGGAAAAAATTAAGCTTACCAAAAAATTCTTCCTCGACCCTGTCCTGAAACTTCATGGATCTCTTTCGGCGGGCCATTGCAATTGTTCTGTTCATTCTGCACGAATAATGAGGAGTGAACACCACGGTAGAATCAGCTTCCAGGCTGGCTGACATTCTATTGATCATCTCCATGGCCTCAGCCTGCGTTCTTGCTCCGTCGTCAACTGCAGGAACTATGTGCGTATGCAGGTCTATTATTGACAGGTGACCACTTCCTTTCCTTCGGCTATATTATTGAGGGGAATATCTCAGGATGGGGGTAGCGGTGTCAAAATCGCTTATTTTCTTTGTGCTCTGTTGTGTTACTTACATGTCTGCCAGTACAGGAGAAGCAAAGGCTCTGGAAAGACTGGCTATCACCACAGATATTCTTATTACCTCTGGAGATAGCATGTCGGGTAATGCCATGAGTGGAATGCTGTTACTGGAAGACACGGTTTCCGTGAATATTCTAATTGATCCTGCGTACAGCTATCAATTCATTATATGGACTGATTCCGCATTCAATTACATCGACTTCTGGCTGACTACTCCAAATGGAGACTCCCCGAGAGGTGATTTAAGCGATCATACCGCGCTGGCCATAATACCGGATTCCACAGAAGCCGGGGTGTGGCAACTTGAGATGGAGCTCATCGAAGGAGCATACTCCGACACTGCCTATTACGCCGCTGCAATTTTCACCAGACCAAGATCACCGCGTTAGTATTGCCTTTATTGCAATGACACGGCCTCGTCTGAATTCCTCAATTCTGCTGAATCCAGCTGCGCGCAAACCGCACTTCATACCGGGTATTTTCTCTTCTCTACCGGTGATGATCATGCAGCCGCCTGATCTTAAAAGATGTGCCCCTGCAAAGATAAATCTGTAGAGCAGAAGAGAGTCTCCCTGCCTGGCTTCCCGTCTTAGAGGGTCTGGAGAATGTCTGCAGTCAGTTAGTGTATTGTAAGGTGGATTTGCCAGAACAAGATCTGCACAGCCCTTCAGAAAAACCGAGGAAACCATGCCTACACAACACTGAACCGGTTGTCCTGCAGCCCTGTCAAACAATCTTAACGCCTGAAAGGAAAGATCAATTCCAATTCTGAAAGCATCTTCAAGAGACGCATTCTTAAGAACGGCTCCAGTGCCGGTACCAAGATCAAAACAAACACTGCAGGGAACACTTCCAGCTAATTCAGCAAGAAAGAGAGTGTCATCGGTGATCTCTCTGCCGGGAAGAACAGTCAGCGGTAATATGCTTTTGCCACTGCCCATGTGACCCAGCTGGTCTCCTCCTCGTGTCGAACATCACGCCACTCTTGAACAGCCCATAACCCTATACTGTCCTCCACCATATGAAACTCTGCAATACCAACTGCCGGAGAGCCTGTTCCCGAGTGATAAGTCTGTGGAAAGGTAAGGTTGTACTTTCGATAAATTGTGACGCTATCTGTTGGTGCAGCAGGATCCGGATGGCTGATATCCATAGTAAATCCCGAAGCAACTGTGCTGTCTACCGGCACTTGGCTATACAAGGCAGTTACAGTGCTGTTCTCAACTGTTTTGGTCCAGTCGCTGAAATTGTATGAAGGATAATCATATATGTCATTTGTATCTGCATAGAAAATAAACGATTCTGTAAGACAATCAAGGTAAAGAGCAGATCTTCCATTCAGCGCTGACTGCATATTCTCAACAACAATGTCAGGGCTTGTAGGTGACAGCCATACTACTCCGGCGTTGGAGGGATCTTCCGGAACACGGGGCTCGAACAAACTGCAGGAAGAAAAAACAAGAGCAGTAAAAACTGTTACTAAAATTAATCTGTACATTGTTCCTGTCACATCCTCACATTAAATCCTACTGAAGCTTTCCAGTAACTGTCCCGACTGGAATTACTGTAGAATGTTCTGGTAATATTCGTGTTGAATGTTCCTCCCATGGCGGCGATAGCACTTCGTATGCTCACATGATGGATGTGGTCTATGGTTTTCAGGTTCAAAGCCATCCTGTCTCTTACTGCGTACTCATATGCATAGGTTGGCGTTAATCCCACACTGGAAGAAATATGAAAACCGGCATCAATTGTAATTCTGTTGTTCAGAGATTCCTCTGTGCGCAGAAAAAGGTTGTCCTCGAAAGTTCCCTGGTCATTAAAGGAAAATCGGTGGGAAATACCCAGCGTTGTACTGTCTGTAGAAACCCTGCTGAGAGAAAAGGATTCCTCAATCCTGCGAAAAAGACGATCATCTGATCTGGCTTCGGAGAACATATACTTGGTGTAGTTGGCTGTGATCTTCATGTACTGATTGATCTTCCAGCTGTTCCCCAGGTCATATCTGTAACCGGGGTGAAATGAGTAGGTGGATTCAGTTTTTGAGTTTGCGCTCTGGGAAGCCATAAGATAATAGCTGCTTCTCTGCTGACCGGTCATGGCGCAGGTAATAGTAAGCCTGTCGGAAAGAGGTATACTGGAAGATATCCCCAGAAGATCTCTGTACTCATCTCTGTCATAGTCGTGGGTATAGACACTGGATGTATCTCCATCATCAATTATTGTATCGTAAGAGTAAAGCTCTACAAGTCTCTGAAACACAACCCTGGCCCTGCCTGGAGTATACGAGAGTGTTATGTTCAGAAGTTTGTCATCTGTGGATTCATTCAACTGGTAGGAATCCTCCAGTCCGGACAGCTCAACAATATCCTCTCGCTCGGTTATGTATCTGGAGAAGGAAAAACCCAGCTCAATGTTTTCTGCCATATCCCACATAAGATTTGATCTGAGAGCTCTGGATGTCTGATCGTTGGTTCTGGGGTCAACAGGCAGTGAGTCAGGGAATACACTTTTGAAGTAGTCTCTGTCTCCGGACCAGCTTGTGCTGAAATCAATAAACACTCCAGGTATGATCACAGGAAGCTCAAGACTCTCGGAATGCGACCATGAGTCTCCAAAGCGATTCTCGAGAGAATCGGTTTCAATGATTGAGTTCCTGTCTCCGGATATTTCTGCACTGATGCTTCCCCCTCTGTAGTCGCCGGGGAAGTAGTAACTCATTCTGGCTGAAAGACCGTCAGAAAAGTTATTCCTCTCACTTCCATAGGAACGATTCTCCTTGAAATTGATAGATGTGTTTATCGCGCTGAAAACCGTTTTGTTAACCGATGCGCTGACCCGGTAAAAAGTACCATCATTGTTCCCCTGGCCGGTTGTTGTAATGTAGTCGCGGCGCTGGATACCAACAGCAGTGTTGGTGGTGAGCCAGCTGCCTCTGGAGTAACGGATGGAACCTGTTGCGGATTCTGTTCTGTCATCCCTGACTCTGGAGCCGTATCGATCCTCCATAGAGATACTCTTGTCAAAAGAAGAAGACATCTCTACACCGGTAACAGGTTTCCAGCTGATCCATCCTCTTCCTGTTCTAAAATCAGTGAACTGCTCAATGCCGTCTGTTCTCTTCGCAGAGAAAGAGCCGCTGCCATTCAAGCTCACAGTGGGTGAAATAGCTTCAGAAACAGAAAAGCTGTTTGTTAATGAGGTAGTTTCCTTGAATTGCTCCATATTCAGGCTGTAAGAAAAATCCCAGGCGGATACGGTCAGAGCGATGATCAGAACACAATAAATATATTTCAAACTTGCGCCTTTCCAGCCAGCTCGGCAAACTTCTCCGGTTCGATTCTCTCAGCTCTCAGGTTAGGATCGATGTTGGCAGCTTCTAACATAGCCAATGAATCGGTCTTTCCGAATACCCTGGTAAGGCAGTTAAGCACTTTCTTTCGTCTTCCTGAAAATGCTGCACGAACAACCTTTGCAAAAACGGCATACTCATCACGGCTCATTACCTTATCTTTTTTCCTTCTCAGGATAACCACACTTGAATCCACATTGGGTCTTGGCAGAAAATCCCCAGGATCAAGATCAAACAGTTTCTCTACAGAGAACCATGGCCAGACCAGCAAAGAGAGTCTGCCATAATTTCTGCCGCCATCAATACATGCAAGCCTTGTGGCCATTTCTTTCTGGAACATCAGTACGGCTTTTTCAACCCCGTCAAACTTTGGTTCGCAAAGATTGAATACTGTTTGAGAAGAGATGTTGTAGGGCAGGTTTGAAGCAACCGCAGTAAAGGGGTAACCGGGAATATCAGAAGGATCAACAGAGAGAAAGTCACCGGTAACCATTCTTACTTCCGGATATTCATTTACAAGCCATTCCGCCATGGTCTCACTAAGTTCTATTGCGGACAAGTCATGCCCTGCACGAATCAGACCGCCGGTAAGCGCCCCCAGACCCGGCCCTATCTCAAGAACCGTTCCGGATACTTCCCCAAGAGCGTTAACTATTCTCCGGATTGCCATGGGATTAACAAGAAAGTTCTGCCCCAGAGACTTATCCGGTCGCATTCCCAGCTCGTTCAAAGCCTGTCTTGTCTGGCTGATATTCATGGTCTTAACGAATCCTTAATGACATCTGAAGTCTTTCTGCAAGGGCTTGTACTCGCTGGAGGTCAGCCCGGGAGCTGCTCACCGCAGAAAGCTGTGAATCTATCCCTGTCTTTTTTACCAGTTTTATAAACTTCATCAGCTGTTCCCAGGAATCCTCTACACTTGAAGGACATATCCTGTTGTACTCTCTGGCTCCTGAAGCATTCAGGCTGATGCTCACAGAATCAAAACAGCCTAGAAGCCGAGCCACCTGTTCATCACGTAGAAAGGAAGTACAAAGCCCGTTTGTATTCAAACGGGTCTTAACCCCTCTGGCAGATGCAGCCTTTGCGCTTTTCATAAGAAGATCGCTTCTGAGGGTAGGTTCACCGAAACCGCAAAATACAAGCTCTTTGTAGTTCTCAATGGGAAATGCTCCAATAGTGGAAAGAACAAGAGAGTCTGCCGGGTCTTCCGGGTGCTTGAGAAAATAGCCATTGAGACCATCTTCTGTTCTTCTGATACAGAAACTGCAATTGTTCTGGCAGTTCGAAGTAATATTGACATAAAGCGAGTCTCCATATTTGTACAGGATGTCTGCTCTCCGGTTTTCCGGATGCAATCGGTAAGCCCGCATAGCATTCTCCCATAGAATGTATGATGTCTTCTCTATAGACATCCTGCTGCCCCATAGTTCCCGGATCTCCATGTTTATGCGTCTTGCGTAAGCCGGTTCATTCCTCTTGCCCCTGAAAGGTTCAGGAGGCAAAAAAGGCGAGTCCGTTTCAACAAGAAGTTTATCTCTTGGAATACGAGAGATCAATCTGCGGTATTTGTTATTTTTCTTGTATGTCAAAGGACCATCTGTGCCTATGTAGAACCCCCTGGATACTGCTGTATCTGTAAGCTGCTGGTCACCACCCCAGCAGTGAAGAATTACAGGAACCGAAAGTGGTTCAGACAACTCTTGAAGAACCTCTGCTTCTGCTCCTCTGGAATGAACTATAAGAGGATAACCCAGAGCCACTGCAAGCTCAATATGTCTGCGAAACCAGCTGATCTGTCTTTCCGGGGCAAAGGTCTTGTGATGAAAATCCAGACCTGTCTCACCTACGGCAACAGTACAGGAACCAAGCAGTACTTCTTTAAGCGCAGTCCAGTCCCGCTCCTCTGTGCTCTCATCAGGCAGATGTTCCGGATGGAATGCAGCAGCGGAATAAAGATCATATTCCCTGGCAATATCTGCTGCTTTCGCAGCTGTGGCTACATCAATTGAAGGTATCAGAATGTGACTGATCCCGGCTTTTTTTGAATCATCAATCACTTTGGCAAGATCTTCATCAAAATGATCAAAGTGCAGGTGACAGTGGCTGTCAAAACCAAGTGACACGGAATCAGCGCCAGATAACATCGTCGCGGCCCGGGCCGGTTGATACAGATGTTACAGGAACCCCCACTATTTTTTCAACAGCAAGTACATACTGCTTGGCTGCCGCTGGAAGGTTTTCCCATTCCGTTTCTCCACGGATATCCTCTGTCCATCCGGAGAATGTCTCATACACAGGGATCAATTCATCCATGGATCGTCCAGTGGTAAATTTATCGTCCTTGTATCCGGTGCATATCTTAAGCTCGCTGAATCCGCTGAGAACATCGAGAAGTGTAAGAGTTACAGAAGTACATCCATTTATTCTGGCGGTATAGTTTGCCAGCACTCCATCCAGCCATCCGCATCTGCGCGGCCTTCCAGTTGTTGTTCCAAACTCGTGCCCCGCCTGCCTTATCCTTTCGCCGGTGTCATTATCAAGCTCTGTTGGAAAAGGACCGGAACCAACCCTGGTTGTGTAAGCCTTCAGAATTCCAACAACATCATCGACCTGCGTGGGCCCGAAGCCAAGGCTGGTGCAGGCTGCCCCTGACACACACTGTCCGCAGGTTACAAAAGGGTAAGAACCGTGATCCGGATCCAGAAGAGACCCCTGAGCACCTTCTGCGATCACCAATCCGTCCTCTTTGAGAACCTTGTTGATGAAAAGAGAAACATCATCAGCAAAACCGGCAACTTTCTCAGTAGCCTCAATGAATTTTTCCACATCGGAATTTAGTTTTTCCACATGGGCAGATCCCAGATTCAATAAACTGATAGTCTCTTCCGTGTGATAATCAACAAGAGTTTTGAAAGTTTCCATGTTGAAAACATCTTCAAGACGAATTGCAGTACGCATGTATTTCCGCTCGTAAGTTGGTCCGATACCCCGTCCGGTGGTTCCGATTCTTCCCTTTGCGAGATCTGTTTCATTCTGCTTCTCAAGCCATCGGTACCCGGGGTGGGTCAGATTGATCTTTCCCGATATCTTTAATCTGCCCTTGATTGAAATACCATTCCCTTCAAGAGATCTGATCTCTTCGAGAATGGTAACCGGGTCCATTACACAGGCTGAACCGATGATACCCACAACATTCCTGCGAACAAGACCGGATGGAAGAAGATGAAGGGCAAATTTCCTGCCTTCAGTAACAACGGTGTGTCCTGCATTAGCTCCTCCGCTAAACCTGGCAACAGCAACAGCTTTTTCTGCCAGGTGATCCACCATTTTACCCTTACCCTCGTCTCCCCACTGAAGGCCAACAACAATACTTACAGGCATTATCAGCTCCCCGCCGATTGAATGGCTGTGGCTGTTGCCAGCCACTTGTAAAGTTCATTGATACCACTGCCGTCAACTGATGAAACGGCAATAACCGGCCCCATTTCTCCAGCGATCCGTACAGACTGAGCCAGTTTACCTCTCTTCAGTTTGTCACTTTTTGTAAGAGCAATAATGTAGGGTTTGCCACCCTCCATAAGGAATCTGGCCATGGATAGATCTTTTTCAAGGCTGGGATGCCGGCAGTCAACAAGAAGAATTGATCCCCGGAGAGGTTGTCTTTCCCGAAGATACCCGCCTATCCAGCCGATCCATTGTTTGCGCAGCCTTTCCGGAGCCTTGGCATAACCGTACCCCGGAAGATCTGCTATATAAAAATTTCTACTGGTAGTATAGATGTTTATGTACTGGGTACAACCTGGTCTTGAGCTGGTTCTGGCAACCTTTCTTCCGTTGTTCAGTTTGTTGATAAGAGAGGATTTACCTACATTTGACCGGCCAATGAATGCTATCTCCGGCAGGCCGTCATCAGGCAGACCTGTTTTTCCGGGACAACTTTTCAGAAACTGGATCTGCAGCTTTGCCAAATCAAACAGCTTCCTTCTGGTTATCCAGCAAAATCATTTCCGGTGCCTTCCCGTCTGAAATGCATTCCTCATCAACGATCAGTTTATCGGGAGGCTGCTTCTCGGAAGGAATTCTGTACATGGGATCAAGAAGAATACGCTCCACAATTGACCTTAGTCCCCTGGCGCCACTCTGGCTTTTCTTTGCTTCTTTTGCGATTGCAAGAAGAGCATCATCTGTGATCTGCAGGTCAACACCCTCCAGGTTGAACATGTATCTGTACTGCTTCACAAGAGCATTCTTCGGCTGAGTAAGAACATGGATCAGATCCTTCTCGGAAAGATCATCAAGGGTTACCAGTATTGGAAGGCGCCCCACAAGTTCGGGAATCAGACCGTAGTGCACCAGATCGTGAGATTCGATCTTCTTGAGAATGCTTGATCCTTCCAGTTCTTCCTCGTTGCTGAAGTCAGCATTGAACCCCAGCGATGACTGACTGACTCTCTTTGAAACGATCTTCTCTATGCCGTGAAATGCCCCGCCGCAGATAAACAGAATATTGGTTGTATCAATCTGTATGTGATCCTGATACGGGTGCTTACGACCACCGCCCGGTGGCACTCCGGCAATAGTACCCTCGATCATCTTCAGCAGTGCCTGCTGAACACCTTCACCTGAGACATCTCTTGTAATTGAAGAATTCTCTGATTTTCTTGCTATCTTATCAATCTCATCGATATAGATTATTCCATGCTGAGCAAGTTCAACATCCATATCTGTTACCTGAAGCAACCGGAGAAGAATATTTTCCACATCTTCTCCCACATACCCTGCCTCGGTAAGAGTTGTTGCATCGGCAATGGCAAATGGCACATCCAGGATCTTCGCGAGAGTCCTGGCCAACAGGGTTTTACCAACTCCTGTAGGTCCAAGAAGAATGACATTGCTCTTCTCCAGCTCTACAGATGCTGTGCTGTCATGCTTGCTCTGAAGTCTTCTGTAGTGATTGTACACAGCAACAGAAAGTACTTTTTTCGCCTCTTCCTGACCCACCACATACTGATCAAGTTTTTCCTTTATCTCCATGGGTGCAGGAAGATCTTTATTAAGGAAAGAAGGTTTATCCAAACTCTTATTCTCGCCGGTCTCCTCTACGATCTCGTGACAGTAGCGTACACAATCGTCACAGATAAACACACCGGGTCCCTGAATAAGTTGCTTTACCTCTGCTGCAGGTCTGTTACAAAATGAACATCGGTTTTCTTTGGGCATTTTCAGTCTCGATT
The DNA here is from genome assembly GCA_023145935.1 of Candidatus Sabulitectum sp. Next base: position 10,638 of record JAGLDB010000021.1, read on the forward strand.
CGTCAAAATATTGTCTATTAACCCGTAATCCAGAGCTTCCTGTGCATCCATCCAGAAATTGCGATCACTATCGGCATTGATCCTCTCAATTTCCTGTCCGGTGTGATAAGCAAGGATCTTATCCATCTGGTTTCGAATTTTCAGTATCTCTCTTGCCTCGATCTGGATATCAGCAGACTGTCCCATGGCACCACCGCTTGGCTGGTGTATCATGACTCTGGCATGGGGCAGGATGCTTCTTTTACCCTTGGCTCCTGCTGCCAGAAGAACAGAGGCCATTGATGCAGCACTTCCCATGCAGAAGGTGGAAATGTCCGGTTTGATGAATTCCATTGTGTCATAAATAGCAAGCCCTGCAGATACAGAGCCCCCGGGGCTGTGAATGTACATGTTGATATCACGCTTCGTATCCTGGCCCTCCAGAAAAAGAAGCTGAGCAACAACAACACTGGCAGTCTGGGCAGTGATAACGTCAGCGATGAAGATAATACGATCCTTAAGGAGCCTGGAGTAAATATCGTATGACCTCTCGGAATTACCTTCCTTTTCCACTACAAAGGGAATTACAGGCATTACTCTTCTCCTTCTTTACTAACCTCTGCTTCTGAAGGATCCACTGAAACCCATTTCCAGGGAACGGTTACAGGTTCAACTTCGTTCTCATCCTGTTTCTTTTCTTCAACTACTGCTGAATCCAATACAAACTCCAGGGCCTTATCGTTCCTGCTCCTGTCAAGATAAGAAGACCTGCTGTCTCCATGGGCAACAGCTTTGTCAATGTCGTCTTCAGATATCTCAAGACTTTCCTGTATGGCTATCTCGCGAAGAATAAGGAACTCTCTCACTTTTCTTTCTGCCATTTCTGCAGCAGCTTTTCTTGTCTCTTCAGTGGAATCGCCGTCTTCAATGCTGCTGACATAATTACTGGTGAGGTTCTCAACCATAAACTTAGGCACATCAAAAACATTGCGGTCAAGCATATGATCTATTGCCTGTCTCTCTGAAAAGCTTTTCATCTCGGAATCAAATCTTGTGTTAACATCATCCATGAGCTTCTGCTGGAATTCTTCCATTGTTTTGAATCCACCTGCTTTTGAAGCAAACTCATCATCCAGGTCAGGCAGGGAATGTACCCTGACTTCTTTTACCGTGAATGTGTGTACAGGACCTTTGAGACCTGGATCATCTCCCTTTTCCACCTTCATCTGCATGGTAAAAGCATCACCGGCTTTTACACCGGTTATAATCTCATCAAATCCAGGGCCCATATCGTTCTGCCCTATAACAGCAGTTAACACCTTGGGGTCTGCCCCTTCTTCTCCTTCTGGATCAGGGTACTGAAGAGCAACAAAATCCCCGTGGAAAGAAGGTTGATCTGTGTCATCAAAAACAACGAACTGACTGCGGATATGTTCAATTGTTTCCTCTACTGCTTTTTCTCTGCTGTATGCAGGTACAGTGAGCTTAATTTCCTTGTAGTCCACAGGTTCCGGTGTTAGAAATATGTGGAAGGTGGTTGTGTAGACATAGTCTTCACCCTCTACCGGCAGAACGCCCTCAAATTCAGGATCGGTATCTGAAAGCACCCAGTCGAATTCATCGAACAGATTTTCAGAAAGCTGCTTGTGGGCAGCCTCTGCAACCTCTGAAAGAATTATGTTGCCGAATCTCTTTTCAATAATACTGTCTGGAACATGCCCGGGACGAAAACCCTTGATGCTCACCTCTTTGGATATGTCTTTTTTTACTTTCCTGAAAACTTTCTTAAGCTCAGCAGCATCCATAGTAAACTGGATAACTCTTTTGTTTCCATCTTCTTTTATCAGTTCGTAGGCCATTCTTTCCTCTTTTTCTGTGCTGTTACGAAAACGCAACAAAGCCGTTACCGGCTGCAAAATACGCAACCAGTTGTTCGACATGCAATTACATGCTCCCATAGCGGGAAATCAAATACCAACTTCAGCGCAGTATTATGCTTTAATTCTCTTCAATTTGCCAAGCGATCAGGTTTGAAGCTTAATCCCCGTCTCTTCTACCTGCTATAAGACGAGCTTCCTCACTGTTCGGATAGCTTTCAAGAATCAGTGTCTCAAGCCTGTGCATCTCTGCGGTGGCAGAATTTGCACTGTAGATCGCAGCAGCTCTTGCAAGTGCCGGAGCCGCCTTCTCTGAAGATGGATATTTGTAGTAAACAGCTGCCAATTCTTCAATTGCTCTGTGAGTCTCGCCAAGGCTCTGATGGCAGAGCGCCAGATAGTAAAGGGCATCGTCGGCAACATCCGCATCAGGACTTCCCATTGCAACCTCGAAAAAACCTTCAGCTGCCACAGAATAACCACCCTGTTGATACTGTCTGAACGCCTCATTATAAGCTGTCTGTACACTGGCAGATGCAGCAGTTGCTCCGGAGGTTCCTCTTGTGTTCAGCATTCTCTCCAGCTGGTCAGCCAGTTCAAGAAGATTTTGTGTCTGATCTCCGCCTCTCATGCCTGCTTGAGCCTGTATTGCCCGAAGAAGAACCTCGTTCTGCTCCGAGACTTCTTTCAGAGAATCAAGCGTGAAAGTAATCTGTTCAGTTCGTACATCAATATCTTCAACTCTTCCGGGAGAATGCACCCACTGACCACCCCAGCAACCGGTCAGCAGAAGAAGTGCCGTTACCGGCAGCATAAGAATTTTCATTTGTTACTCCGGCAGAACGCGCAGATGAACGCGTCTGTTCTGAGAAAGTGCCCAGTCGTCGTCACCGGAAACGAATGGTCGTTCCTTTCCATAGCTGACAGTCTCAATTCTGGATGAGGGTATTCCGTAATTAGACAGATAATCGTATACAGACTGGGCTCTTCTTTCTCCCAGAGCAAGATTATAGTCTACCGTTCCCCTTGCATCACAGTGGCCTTCAAGCAGCAGTCTAAAGCCCTGATTATTCAGTACATAGTCTGCGTCAGTCATAAGGGCCTGAAGCATCTCGGGTGAAAGGTCCTCAGAATTGTAGTCAAAAAAGACATCGTTCAGCACCAGCTGATGATCAGCGAGCTGGTCAGCATAGGTTACAACTGTATCGTCCACCCAAACACCTACATTGAGGGTATCATCATTAATAAATGCAAGAGAATCAGGGTCAGTATCCGGATCATCAGTAACATCATCAGGTCTGCAACCGGTGCCAGCACCGACTATCAGACAACACATTAAGAATAGTGCAGCTTTCTTCATTGGATTCCTCCTGGAATGATCTAGTACCCTGTCAGGTACTAAGTGTCGATGTAATGCGCCGCTATCCTGAGTCTCGGCAAGGCACTGATTTATGCGCATAGCACCGCTATGTGATTGAATCAGTAACACGGCCGAGGCTCTGGAGAGCCACTTGACCCTAACAGAGTGCGTCCCGAGCGGTAGCACGGAGAGCCAGCAGGACACGACAGCTATTGCTTGACAGGGTACTAGGGTGACCATGTTGCGCAGTAGCTCTCACTGCCATGGGACAACCTGTAAACTGTCAATTTATTTAGTTCAAGAAGATAAATAGATCTTACCCCATCCCTGTCACTTGAGAAAGCAAGATGGCCACCAGTGGGGGACCAGACCGGATCTTCATTAAGAGATCCTTCAGCAGTGACCTGTCTTACATCAGTTCCATCTGTATTCATAACAAAAATATGAAAATTGCCATTTGATCTGGCACAATATGCAATCCTATCACCTGTAGGAGACCATGATGGACTGTCGCAGTAACCATGGGCAAAGCCGGCTCTTTCCGCAGTCCCCCCGGCTGAATCCATTATGTAAAGCTGAGGGTAACCTACTCTGTCACTGGTCAGAATCATCTGCTGACCGGTGGGTGAGAACGAGGCAGATGTTTCAATTGAACCTCTGGCGGTAAGTCGCTGAACATCCCCCAGAGCAGTATCAAACCGATGTATATCTGAATTACCGCTTAAGCTTCTGGTAAAAGCAATGTATCTTGAATCAGGAGTCCAGGCAGGAGAAGTGTTCAATCCGCCTGTAATGATTCTCCGTGCAGAGGAATTTTCAAAAGAATAGAGATAAAGCTCTCCCAGACCGTTCCGGTAAGAAGTGAAAGCTATGTCTTCCCCGTCAGGGCTCCAGGCCGGAGTGGTAATAACCTCACCATCACTGATAAGTACCTGGGGATCCCGTGAGTCAAGCGACTGCACCATTAAAGAGTAAACGCCGTCACGCCTTGAAATGTATGCTACACCGGTAGAAGCAATTCCCTGCTCTCCGGAAAGCAGATATACGAACTCATCTGCAAATCTGTGGATAAGAGGTTCCCAGGATGAACCTGAGTATTCTTTCTTAAGAAGCATCTCACCTTCGGAACCGGCAACATCCACAGATAAAGTGTAGTCCCCTCTTGCTCCAGTAAGAACACATCGGGCATGGGCATAACCCTCACCCCTGTCCGCTGTTTCAAGTATGCCGGAAAAATCAATGTCAAATTTCAGCTGGTCAAGTGCATCTGAAGCGTCTCTGCATCCTTCAAGTTCAACAGATACAGGAATACACTCATTCCCCACCGGAGTCATCTGCATGAATTCGGAAGAAAAAGCACTGAATACCAGAATCAGTCCAACCACCAGATACTTCATTGAACACCACTCTTTCGCTTTCCTGAAAAGACTACCTGTATGGCTACTATACTATTCCAAGGCACAAAATTGTTCCATTTCTAAAATGATCCTACCTGGTTAAGTGGAATCACAGTCAGGAAGCTTCTCTTTCATATTACTTCAACAATCACAGCTTTACTGTGTGCCCCAGCCCCTTTCACATACTCATCGAACCACCTGAGCTGCTCCCAGATCACATGCTCTACACTCTCTCTGGCCTGGTAGCTGTGGTCCTCGAAAGGCAGTAATACCAGTCTTGCTGTTCCTCCTGACCCGCGTACTGCTTCAAAAAA
>JAGLDB010000210.1 GCA_023145935.1 Candidatus Sabulitectum sp.
GATCTGTTCTTCAGATGTTTTGCTGATGAATTGAGCATTGAATCGATTTCGTGGGGGGCGTTGAAAACAGTTTTTTAGAAATGGGGTTGAAATGAAGGTTGCACTTGGATTGCTCATACTGATGGCGTTTGTATCCAGTGGGGAGACTGTACTGTCTTACCACGACAACACCCCGCATTGGTTGACATGGGGCGGAACATACAGGGGGACTTGGTTCCATGTTGAAGATTTTGTTCCCGGGGCCACCGAGTATTCGATTGACTGGGTTGATCTGTGGTTCTATGAATTATCAGATCAGGTTTATCTGGAACTCTGGAACGGTGTGATAGCTCCAACTGAGTTCCTTGCAAGTGAGGCAGTATCCAGCTGTCAGTACCCGAATGCCACCCGGGTCTACTTTGATCCTTCTGTGGTTACCGGTCCGGATTTCTGCTGTGTACTGAATACTTCAGCTTCCAGTGGAACAACTTCTATTCTGGCTGATGGAACACCGGACGGGCACAGCCAATTCAGTGATGATTTCATTGTCTGGGAGGAATTCGATCCGGGAGAGTATTTCATTTCTGCAGGCTCGTTTGACTCTTCACTGCAGGGAGTATCATGGGGAGGGATAAAGGCTTTGTTCTAGGAGTGTGACCGAGTAAGCAACATTGCCTGCACCCAAGGTGCTCCCCGGCGAAAGCACGGGAATGCAGCTCGATGAAAGGTCATACGAGATGAGGATTCTAATGGCATTTCAGGGTTGTTTCTTTATGAAGCTTGTTTTATGCCGAACAAACACCTTATTTATGCTTTCTTCCCAACTCTGGATTCAAGGAGTTTAACAAGAGCCTGAATGTCAAATCCGGAGTCTGCTACTCTTACAGGTATGATGTGGAACAGTTTGGGCATTGGATAGACAAGTATGTATTTTTCATTTTGCCTCCATTTGAGCAGCTTTTCCCACCTGATAATTCCACCACCGTCAGCTGTTGTAAAGTTAATTCCTTCATCTGTTAAATGAACGGTCACTGGTTCCTGTATGGCTTTGTATTTTCTGTATTGTCTTTTTGCAAGGAAGGGTATAGCAATCAGCCTTCCAGGTACAAGAAGAAGAAAGATTCCTATAAGTCCTCCAGAAGCTCCTGCACTGACAATTTCCAGCCCGCTGAATGCAGTCAGTATCAGGGCGATGGTCACAATTGCGTATACGGTTGCCTTTACAGGTGTGATTTTGTGAAAGAGCTTCATTCCAGCGGCATAATCATCTTCTGTGATTTTATAGGTTGTTTCCATAGTTTTCGCTTTCCGGATAAAATATTTGTTTTGTGCTTCCCGGGGAAAATTTCTTCCTGCACTTTTACAGTATCAGTTAGTTCACTGTTTTCATGCCTGATCGTAGCATAATGAAAAAGGAAAGAAATGCATACTCATTTTATGAAGTATGGAAGTGCAACTGCGGAGATTCAGGTTCATGTCCTATGGGTAGTTGTTATTTCAGGCAAATCTGGAAACTTACTTGACAATCAGAGTTTACTCATAATAGTTCCAGCATGAATTTACTAATACTATTTATAGCCCTTTGCGGTTTTTCTGTGGAGAGAGCGGACTATACGCCGGTTATTGACGGCGAGATCAATGACTTGTGCTGGCAGTCGGTAGAGCCTGTTGGTGGTGAGTTTACTGCCTTCAGACCAAGATGTGATGTTCCCTTGTCGCAGCCAACAGAAATCAGGCTTTCCTATGACGAGGAATTCCTTTACATAAGCGCTTTACTCCACGACCCTGATCCTTCAAGAATTGTCCATCAGGTAAGTGCCCGTGATGAGGACGGACCGGTGGATAAGTTCTACATTTACCTGGATACATTTAACGATGATTCCAATGCTTTTGTGTTCGTTGTTACAGTGGACGGAGTTCAACTGGACTCCAGGATAACCGAGGTTGGCGGCGAAGACAGAAACTGGGATGCGGTGTGGGCTTCCGCAGTTACCGTGAGCGATTCTGGATGGTCAGTTGAAGTGGCTCTGCCCTTCTCGGTTCTGAGGTATTCTCCGGAAGAGGAACAGATATGGGGAATCAATTTCGGACGAACCATTTCGTATACCAACGAAGGTAGCTATCTCTTCAGAATGAAGGAACAGGGTGGTACAGATATTTCTTGTTTCGGGGATCTGACGGGTTTGTGTGGTCTGCCCTCCAGTCACAGGATTGAGATTCGGCCTTTTGTTGCAGGCAGACTGCAGTTTGGCGGAGGAGACGGCCTGTTCAGCCACCCCTGGGGAACTGCAGGCGTGGATCTGAAAATTCCACTTACCATGCAGACTGTGCTGGATGTTACGGTCAATCCAGATTTTGGTCAGATCGAATCCGACGCAGATCAGGGAAACATCTCTCACTGGGCACCATGGCTCCGAGAGAAAAGACCCTTCTTCATGGAGGGTACCGAGATATTTGATATGCCATTCAATATGTTCTACTCACGCAACATCGGTTCAGTTGCATGGAATGGTGAGCTTATACCTATTCTCGGCGGTACCAAGATCACGGGAACTTCAGGTAAATTGAGGTACGGCTTTCTTGAAGTGGTTACCGGCAGAGTATGGGAAGATGACAGCACTCTTGTTGAGCGTGCCACTTCGTACAGCATCGGATCACTCCTGGAAGAATTCAGTCCGGGAAACTGGATGAAGGTCTCAGCAACCAGTGTGGATATACCCGGCCAGGAGGGTGAAGACTACTCTTACGGACGGTCGGGTTCTTTCAGTGGAATGCTAACTGTGAAGGATTACTTTGAGTTTAAGGGCAAACTTGGCCTTACCTGGAACAGATTCCAGGAGGACTCGGAGAACCTGGCATTCAGAGTGGACGCAGGTTACTTCCGTGAACACTTTGATATGAACTTTCGTATGGAGAGAATTGGTGAGGAGTTCAACCCTTCCTCTATGGGCTATGTGCAGGGAAACGGAACGACTTCGTATTCAGCCTATTCAAGCGTATCCCTTGATTTTGATTCTGGAACTCTGGATGGCATGTGGTTCGGTATCAACCCCAGGTACAGCTTGGATTCATCCGGTAGAAATACAGGCAGTGGAGTGAATTTATGGGCTGGTAGTTCTACTATCAGCAGATATCATCTGAATTGCTGGTCTGATTACAATGATCGCTGGTTTGATCCCTATGAGGGGCCTTCAGGAAGATGGTACAACAGCGGATTCTCCGGTGGGGTTTCATTATCTACAGATTACAGAAAACCACTTGCAGGATGGGCAAGCGCAAATCGGAGCACATACCTTGATTCACAGATGAAACGATTCTCGCTGGGCCTTCAGATTAAACCCACCTCTGTTCTTTCTTTTGATGTGGAGCCTTCTTTGAGAATTCAGGAAGCAGCCACCAGATACAACTGGTCAGAAGAGTTGTGGGAGAAAACAAATTCAGACTGGAAGTCGCTAGGCATTACTGCTTCATACATGGTAACGCCATTAATGAGGATAAGACTGAACGGACAGATATCCAGATTTGAGAGAACCTGGGAAACAGAGTCTTCTTCTTACACCAGTGACAACATATGGGCGAACCTGCTTTACAGCTGGGAATACCGCCCGGGAAGCTGGTTCCATTTCCTTTTTGGCGAGGTAAGCGAAGATGAAGAGGATCCTGAATATACCGCTTACGCAAAACTCACCCGCTTTTTTTAACTGATCTTCCTGAATTTCCACTACACCATTAGCTGAGCTTGC
>JAGLDB010000211.1 GCA_023145935.1 Candidatus Sabulitectum sp.
GCTGATACTGTGGGTTTAAAACCGATTGACTCGATCACCAGTCCGGAAACAATGCCTGTGGCGGAAAAGTCGTTAAGGGTCCAGCCATCTCTCACAACGTTATCATCCGAGTGAAACAGGAACCTGAATCGCACAGTCTGCCCTACATAAGGGTCAAGTGAGACGTCAGTGATTGTGGGGCCGATAAGGCCGGTATATGCACCGTGTCCGGCGTAGAAAGCATTGTAAGAAGCGGCTCCAACCACCTGCCAGCTTGAACCTCCGTTAGTGGAGACCTCAATCCAGCAGTAGTCAACGCCGTTCTCCACATCTACGGTCTGGGAGAATGTCAATTTTGCTTCCTGGGTGCCGTATGGAATAGCAAATTCCGGAGACTCAAGCCAGCAGTCAACGGAGTTGCTGTATTCGTTCAAGTTGTTGGCATGAAGGGTATACATGTGGTCGCCAAGTATGGTCTCCAGCAGCCAATCGTCTTTCTCACCGGAGATCACCGGTCCGTGATCCCATCCCGGAGCTTCATAAACAGCGCCGATGTACCCGAGTTCAAAATTCTTCCAGAGTATCCCGTACTGAGCCCATGAGCCCATGCCGTACTGACTCAATGCCAGGACGAAGTTGGAAGAGAACTGGACACCTGCTGCTGCTGCTTCGTCATCAAGATCAATGTGAAGATTCTGGTAACCACCGTCGGAAGACGGAATACCAATACGATCCATAGTAGTAATATTGTTGCTTGCAACAATACTTATGTCGTCAAAGCTGATTCCATCACTTGTGGTTGCACTCACAGCGCTTTTGTCATCGTATTGGCCAAAAATTACATAGATAGTTGACGGCATGGTTCCAGGGGGTGTAAATGTGTAATTGCCTCCGTACCAGTCACCATTGGACTGGGTACCCGGCAGCAGATCAACCCAGCCTTCAATGGGATCATCTATGTCGTTTCCAAGACTCCAGCCTATGAAATCTCCCTCTTTGGTAAGAGGATCGTAGTTGTTTGTCTCGTCTCCGTGGTCGCTCATCTGGTAACTGACACTTATACTGGCACCATCATTCAACACGGAAGTATCCAGTTCAAATATCATGCGATCCCGGCTGTACTCACCGCTTGTTCTGCTGTCCATTGTAACGAAGTTGGTTGAGTTGCCCCCCCAATAGGGTTCAGGACAGTGAATTCTGTGGCGACTGTGAAGGTCTCCCCAGAACTCCATATCTCCTGCGCCCAATATAACGTTCTCAAAATTCTGTAATGCCAGTTGAATAACTGATCCGCCGCCGGTTACGATGAAAACACCTTCTTCAGGGCTGATGGTTTCGGTTGTACCTCTCCAGGTTTTCAGCCTTATGTACAGATCATCACCAGCAGTGGAATAGTTGGAAAGGTCAAGAATAGTGGCTGCGATGTTGCGATCAAAAGCCCCGGTGGAAGTTCTGTCAGTCCGAAGAACATTGTCAGACATCCTGATAATCTGCCCTGCTCCGGTAGAGTTGAATGACCACATCATCGTAGCGGTTCCACCTACCTCAAAGTCCCAATAGAGGGGAATAGAATCCGGAACCCACTCTCCTCCCTCCAGATCGTCTTCCCAGAAGGTCATAAGTACATCACCGGGAGACTCCCCTTCAAATCCCTCAATGTTGATCTGATCCCCCAGTTCAGGAGAAGACGTCTCTGGAAGGTTCCAGTTGATCACATTCAGAAGGAAAGTTCTTCCGTCATCGGAGTAGGAAGCAAAATCATGGGCACCGTAGTGAATCCTTCTTTTCCAGGGAGAAGTCTCATAAATCACAGAAACACCGGACAGACCTGAAAGTGAGTCAGAGAAAGAAGTGATAAGCTGCTGTGTGCTGTCTGCGAATAATGTGAGAGTACTCACTTTGGCACCGGGAATCAAACTGTCATAGGCAAAAAACGGGTATGCATCGGCAATGTTGTCGTGTATGGGGTGCTCAACGATCTCGTACAATTCACACCCTACACCCGGCACAGAAGGGAACGAACTGGAACCCATTAAAAATACATCGGCAGCATCCTTCGCATCAAGGGCGATCACCGGCACCCGAATTGATCGCAGAGTATCAGCAATGCTGAAATGACTCTGCCCTCCGGACATGACCCTGAGGAAAACCAGATCAACTCCTGAACTGTCATAGTCGTAAGTTGACAGCTCATCATCTGAAAGTTGAATCCTTCGGAATCCCCACATGTCGAGATAGTCCAATAGAGCCTGCTGGTGAACAGTTGGAGCATGGGCAGTTGAGTCACCATCAACATTCACCACAATTGTAGCGTCCGGAGGAGGAGGCATATAGAAGAGGGGGTCGAAATTGTGGTAGATGCCCAGGTTCCGGGGAGTTATCATGGTCTGCATAACCGTCTGGTACACATCCTCCATGTATGTATCCTGAAGGGTCAATTTGATCATTATATGGCGAACAGCGTCGCTGTTGAATTCATCCAGCGGCATAGGGCCCAGAAAATTCCCAGAACCATCAAGATAGTTAAACTGAATTGACACTATGCCTGTACCGGCAACCCGGTCCATACTGCCGTCATCAGTTATATGAAGAACATTGTCAGAATCAAGGTAGATGTTCCGGTATTCGGAAGCAGCAAGAAACTTGTTTCCATCCCTGTCTGAATAGAAGTCAAAATTCCCTTCCGAAGCAACCTCGACAGGATGCCACTCGCTCTCCGTCCATCCTCCTCTGGGCATATAGCCCGCCCAAATCATCTCGTCAGAGAGCACCTCAAGTGCCAGTCTGCCTGTGGTGGCAAGCTGATTCTGGCGGCGTGTAAAGTGAAACTGTTCCGTTCCTTTCACGAAGAACATATAAACAGCGGTGAACAGAATTCCCAGAATACCGATCACAACAACCAGCTCAATGAGAGTCATTCCAGTTTTAAAAATGCGTTTTTTCATTCCACTCACCTCCTATAGAATGGTACTGAGGCTTATGCTGTCTGCTCCAGCAACCCCGGTCCATGTTACACGACATCTTACATGCTTAGCTTCAGGATATTCGCTGTACGGTGTATCTATCCATATGGAACGTGTAAACGTATCTACGGTCTCAAAAGGCGTCTGCCACCCGTCATTCATGGATACAACATCCTGGGTTCTGACATATTCAATACCCTCGCGGCAGATCTCAATTGCTCTGCCCTGGTCATCCATCTGATCTGATATCTTTATAATGTGCATAAAGAAGGCAGCGATTCCAGTAACAACAATTGCAAGAATGATCGCTGCGATGACAACCTCGATCAAAGTGAACCCGCTCCCCCCTTTTCGCCGTGACCTGAGAACATTCATAACAACTCCTGTCTGTTTGTGTTTCTATCAGTGTAAAATCTTCTGGTTAATTCTATTGAAACCGAGTCTCCTGATGAGACTGCCACAAATACTTCTACGGCATTATCTCCCTGAGAACCTACGGTTGTTTCTATTGTGTAAGGATGACCCCATAAAGTATCAGGTCTAACAGTTCTGCCCGGCTCTGGAATTTCTTCCAGTCTTTCGATCTCTGCGATCTCCACACGGGCCAGGGTAAATGCTCCCTCTTGAAGCTCAAGAGTTCTGCCGCCTCTAACAAAGGATATCAAAGCCACAGAAAGAGCGGTAAGAACCACAAGAATAATAACCGAGGCCACCACAAGTTCTACAAGGGTAAAGCCTTTTTTCACTGGTCCAGCCCCTCTAT
>JAGLDB010000212.1 GCA_023145935.1 Candidatus Sabulitectum sp.
GGCCTTTCTCCCGACCTTCTGGTTCAGGGAACACCTCTCTGGTGCGGAGAGAATTTATGGGTGCTGCCTGTAACCAACAACAGTGCAGATCACCAGGATATTTCCTTCTGCCATTTTTCTCTTGGGGAACCCGCAGGCAATGTATTTCTTCCAGGTTCCATACTGGTTGCTCCCCTGGAAACATTTTACCTTACAAACTCCATGACTGAAGCTTCAGTTCTTTACGGAAACGCCAATGTTTACGGAGATGCCGGTACCGCTTATCCAGCAGGAACAATTCTTGAGCTTTTCGATCCGTCCTGGAACACCATGCACACATGGCAGATCGGCGACGGAGACTCTCTGCCTGTTAACCCGGTTACTGTTATTCCATGCGAGATCAGCGCTGCAGGCCAGAGCGACTGGATAGAGCTTTACAACAGTTCTGAAGAAGGAATCGACTTATCTCAATGGTATTTCGTGGATTCTGAAAAGAATGTTTCGCTTTTTCCCTCAGGCACATCGGTTCCTCCCGGTGGGCTGCTGCTTGCTGCAGAGAACCCCACTTCTTTTGATGAAAGTCTCTGCAGATTAATTTCATTGGATTTCGGCATTGATTCAAGCGAGGATTCTTTATTTTTCTACTCCAGGCTTGGGGATCTTGTGTTCTGCCTTTCGTGGAACGATTTATGGCCCATGGAAGAAACAGGTATTATGTATCTTGCTGATCCTCAATCCCCTTTTAACACCGCTGGCAGCTGGAATGTTTCAATACCGCCGGGGTCCCCGGGATTATTGAATCCAGGCTGGGCTCATCACTTCAACTACAACCGGATCTTCCTTACCTCACAAAACCCCGGTGATGGCCTGTTCTCTTTCCACTATGAAACCTATGCCCCGGGGGCAGAGGCAATTCTTTACGATCTTGCAGGAAGACGAATCGCTGGTATAGAGCTTCCGGGCATCTACCAGGATGATGTTACTGCTGATTTCAGAGGAACACTTCCCAACGGCATATATATTCTGTATCTAAGGTCTTCCACCGGTTCTGCATCTACCCGATTAACCATTTTGAATTAAGGGGTCAATAATGTTCTATAAGCTTCTTGCAGTTGTTCTTCTTGCTGCTCAGATTTCCACTGCGGACATAGATGTTGAAAACAATCTTTCTGAAAAATTCAAGATCAGTGGATACATTGATGCAGGGTTCACAGAATGGGGCTTATACAACACTATACCATCAAGAGAATTTTCTATCCGGCGGTCAGGCTTCGAGATGAACGCCCGGTTTACCGAGACCGTAAAAGCCGAATTAAAAATAGAAGCCGGTCCTGACAACCTCTTTCTAAAAGATGCTTTGATCAGCTGGGCTCCTGCTGACTGGACCAGGATCCGTGGAGGGCAATTCAAAAGGGAAACTCTTCTCGGCGGAGATCTCAGCTTCTGGAATCTGAACATGTTTGAAAGACCCCTGGTTTATGATCTCTGCGAAAATCTCACCTATGCAGGCAGAGATATGGGTCTGGACCTTCTTGTGGATCTTCCCGGATTCAGCGGAATTGAGCTAAGAGGAACTGCTGGTGTGTTTAACGGTGAAGAGCGTGGTGACCAGAGAGAAGACAACGAACTGCTCTACACCATGAGAGGCGAGATCCGAATCCCATCCATCGATCTCACCCTTGGGGCTTCTGCTGCAACTCACCGACAGGGAGAGAGCGATCCTGCCCCACCATCCGGATACAGTTTAAGCGCCAGACAGAACGCTTTCGCTGCAGATATTTTAATTGACTATGAAATTTCCAACTGGTACGATATCATCGTTGCAGCTGAAGCTGTCAGGGGCGACAACTGGGATGAAGTGAATGTTATCGCCGGAGAAGAAGCCCCGTCATTTACAGGGTTCTGGGGTTCACTGACTGCTTTCTATCATCCATGGAATGTTCAGGGGATAAAAACAGTCTCTCTTACTGCGAGCTACGACACAGTAACACCAAATACCGACTGGGACAGTGAAAACAGCAGAATATCTATTATCGGAGCGTTATACCCTTCGAAGAACATCAGATTCCGATTTGGTGGTGTTATGAACAAAAATTCGATGGTCATTGCAGGAATTCCCATTGAAGAGAACTACACCGATTTCATCGTAGAGGTTGGTATCAGATTCTGATGGAAAGAATTGCTGAAAATCTTCATTTCTACCGATATGAGTTCAAGTATGTTCTTGAAGGCGCAAGGCTGAACAGAGTTACTGAAATACTGGATAACCACCTGTCCAGAGATAAACACTGCGGAGAAAATGGAGATTATCCCATCAGAAGCGTCTACTTTGATTCACCTGATATGCGCTGGTATCATGAAAAGAAAGATGGCCTGGAAAAAAGATTCAAGTACCGTCTGCGTACCTATTCTCACGGAGATAGCGGGTTTTCATCCCCTCTGTACCTTGAGCTGAAGGGCAGAGACGGGAGTCTTGTGATCAAGCACAGAGTAAGAATGCCGGTAGACAGATTCAAAGAAGGAATTGGCGGTGGTGCCGGCTGGCTCCGGGAAATTATGTACGAGACCTCCCCTGGAAACAGTGTTGCAGAAAGATTCATCGCTCAATCCTTTAGATACAGGCTTGCACCCAGCGTGATCACAGATTACAACAGAGCCGCATGGGAAGATTATAAGAATCCCGACTTCAGGGCAACCATTGATACCTCTTCAACTGCATGGCGGACTTCGTGGAAAGGGTTGCCGGAAGGAATTCCCGAGCTGATAATACCCAGTGGTGGTATTGTAGAGATAAAATTCAGATACAGAATACCGTTCTGGTTCCAGAGGCTGATCAGAGAGATGGATCTTACCAGGATATCCGTCTCAAAATTCCAGAGAGCCGTGGAGGCTGTTTATCTGGGGCATGACGGTACACGGCTTAACCGCCTGATTGAGAGGAGAATTGCTTGTCTGCACTGATGGAATGGTTTACAACAACCAGTGAAATACTAGGCTACAGTCCCGGCGATCTTATTGTTAATCTTCTTCTTGCATTAACATCCGGTCTCATTATTGGAGTCGTGTACAAAACCACACACAGAGGCCTTACATATTCTCAGAACTTTGTTGTTACTCTTGTTCTCATGTGCATAACGGTGAGTGCTGTTATGATGGTTATAGGAAGCAACCTTGCTCGAGCCTTTGCTCTGGTGGGCGCCCTGACCATCGTCAGATTCAGAACTGTAATTAAGGACACACGGGACACCGCTTTTGTTTTCTTCGCCCTCACGGAGGGCATAGCCTCCGGTACGGGCAATTATCTTTTGTCCGCAATTTCCACAGCATTTATCAGCGTTGTAGCCATTGTTTTATACAAAACCAATTACGGTGCATACATGAGAAGCGAATATGTGATAAGATTCCGCTTTGACCGTGATTCCGGTATTGAGGCAGTATATGCTAAACTGATAAATGAAAAAACCTCCAGATCCGCTCTTGTTCACATTGAACCGTCAGACAACGGTCGGTATCTGATACTCTCCTACGATATTACTCTTAAAGGAGGGGTTACTGCGGCGAGTCTGGCCTCAGCCATGGAAAAAACAGCCGGTCTGGACAGGGTCAGCCTGGTAAGTTCAATGGAAGACAGCGAATTCTAAAGAAAAGGCTCCGGATTTTTCCGGAGCCTTTTTTCTTTCTTCCAAGTAACTAAATCTTAACGTGTTGCCCTGTCAAGAGAT
>JAGLDB010000213.1 GCA_023145935.1 Candidatus Sabulitectum sp.
CCTGTTATTCCCGGAATAGAGCCGTTTACAATAATGACAACAGGTGAGAATGGTTTATCCATGACGAAAACCACAAACCTGCCGGAAGATCACCCAGTTATCAGCGCTCTTGCCATTGACTCTGAAGGCCGTCTATGGTCCAGAAGAGGTGGTTTCCCGGGGAATACATGGGACATATCCGACGCCGAGGGAAACAGAATTGCCGTGGTTGATGTAGCTCTGCCGGATTCAGTCTGTCACAATCTGATTGTCAATTCTTACGGCATTATCGCTATTGATAACCGAAGCTCCGACTTTCACCGGGTATACATCATGGAGCTGGAGGACAGGTAACAGGAAATTTGTGTTTATCAATTTCACCTCTTGTATCAGTATCGTTTTTGCATTATCTTATTGCAAAGAGTTTGCAGTAAGGATGAAATTGAAAAAAGAAGATGTTTACAATTTCCTCAGGCGATCAGGCCTGAGGATGACGAAGCTCAAGATTGAGATTGTTGACCTTTTTCTGGAAGGCAGTTGCGGTCTTTCTGTAAAGGATGTAATAGCAAGACTTGCATCGAATCCGGATGTTTCAACTGTTTACAGGGCAATGAACTCACTTACACTGAAAGGTTTTCTCAGGCACAGTGTGGGGTCTGAAGGCGTAGTACAGTACAGATGCACAAGCGCTTTTTACCCTGATCATGGTCATTTCAAATGCGTGAAGTGTGGTGGAACAATTGCAGTTAGAAGGAAATTACCAGAGGATTTTCTTCGGGTTCTTGAGGTAGAGTACGGAGTGAGTGTTAAATCTGCTTCTTTTCTTCTTGAAGGGAAATGTCTTAAATGCAGAAACTTGTAATTGCTATTCTTGTTCTTGTGTTTCTGGCCTGTTCAGGTCAGGGTGATCTCAGGGATACTGGAAGGCTTTCTGTACTGGTCAGTGTAGTTCCGCAGCAGTATTTTGTGGAGAAGATTGCAGGCGATCTGGCTGAAGTAACAGTGCTTGTACCTCCAGGTGCTAGCCCTACCACTTATGAAATATCTCCTTCAGACATGAGGAGGGTCAACAGGGCTGATGTGTGGTTCACCATTGGATTACAGCGTGAGGATACGTGGATACCCGAATTTTCTTCATTGAATCACCGGCTTAAGATTGCAAGTACCATTGATGATGTTACAAGGTTGTCTATTGGAAGGTATAGTATTCCAGGGGAGCATAGCGAGATTGGTAATCATGATCGTGATCATGACCTCAGTGGTGTTGATCCACATGTATGGCTTTCGCCGGAGCTTGTCAGTATTCAGGCCCGGGCGATCTGCACAAACCTGATTGAGCTGGATTCGGCTAACAGTGGGATCTATTCTGAAAACCTTACTTTCTTTCTTGAAGAGATAAGTGAACTGCAAATTATAATTCATCAATCAATTGATTCGTTCCAGGGAGAAAGTTTCATGGTGTTTCACCCTGCCTGGGGATACTTTGCAGACGAATTCAGTTTGATTCAGGTTCCCATTGAGATATCCGGCAGTGAACCCTCTCCTTCTGAACTTGCGCAGTTGATCGACTATGGAAGAAACTCTTCTATCAAAGTAGTATTCGTTTCACCGCAGTTCAGTGAAACCTCAGCAGAAACAATTGCAGACGAGTTGGAAGCTTCAGTGGTCTTCATTGATCCACTGGCCTTGAACTGGGCAGAGAACCTGGTAAGGGTATCGGATCAGATAGCCTCAGCAATGGAGTAGTTAAATGGCTTTGATTGAACTCAAGAATGTTACCGCAGGATACAGCAGAGATCACCCTGCTATTGAGAATGTTGATCTTTCAGTAGAGAAGAATGATTTCATGGCAATTATCGGACCGAATGGAGGAGGGAAGACCACATTGCTGAAGGTTGTTCTGGGTCTTCTCACTCCCTTCAGTGGAAAGGTTATTGTTTTTGGTGAAAAGCCTGCTCATTCAAGAAAAAAGATAGGGTATGTTCCCCAGATCATACCTTCAAGGACATTTCCTGTTTCAGTTCTAGAGGTGGTACTCATGGGACGAATGGGTTCATCAAGACTTTTTAAAAAGTACACTGAGCCTGATAGAACTATTGCGGTTGAAAAGCTGGCGGAACTGGGAGTTGCCCATCTTGCAGCCAAGAGGATGGATCAGCTTTCCGGCGGGCAGAAGCAGAGAGTTCTGATTGCCAGGGCACTTGCCGGGGAACCTGAACTGCTCCTGCTGGATGAGCCGGTTGCCAGCGTTGACTCAGAGACTCAGCATAGTTTCTATAACCTCCTTTCCAGCCTGAACAGCAGAATGGCAATTGTGCTGGTAACACACGATGTCGGGGCAGTGTCATCTCATGTAAAAAGCATAGCATGCATCAATAAGCATCTGGTGAGCCATGGAGAAACCATATCCGGAAAGGATGTGGAACAAGCCTATGGATGCCCGTTTGAATTGATCACCCACGGCGTTCCTCACCGGGTTATAGGAGTCAGAGAGGACAGAGACCATGGCTGAGATGTTCAGTTACACATTCATGCAGAACGCATTTATTCTAACGGTTCTTGCTTCTGTTGCCTGCGGAGTGGTGGGCAGTCTGATCACTGTTAATCGCATGTCTTCTTTTACAGGAAGCATTGCCCATGCATCATTCGGAGGACTGGGTCTTGCATATCTGGTAGGAATTCATCCCATGATTGGTGCTACATTATTTGCAGTAGGATCCGCTCTTGGAATTGGCGCTCTTTCAGATCGGAACAAACTGGGGTCAGACACGGCTATGGCTGCACTGTGGGCCACAGGAATGGCTGCAGGTCTTGTGTTCATAAAAATTTCTGGAACATACTCAGCGGACCTGATGAGCTGGCTTTTCGGAAGTATCATGTCGGTATCGAAGGCAGATATTTATCTAACAGCAACTCTTGATCTGGTTGTTCTTGGCTCTGTAGTGTTCTTGTATAAGGAATTTGTGGGGATATCGTATGATCTGGAGTTCACACGAATACAGGGAGTGCCAGTCTGGTTCATACGGGGGCTGTTCCTTGTAATGGCAGCTCTCACAACAATTGTACTTATGAAGGTAACCGGTCTTATAATGGTCATTGCCCTTCTGACAATACCAGCTGCCATCGCAGAGAAGTTCAGCAGTTCTTTGCGGAGGATGATGGTACTGGCTTCTTTCTTCAGCTTGTTGTTCAGTATAGCAGGGCTGTTTATTTCCTGGTGGCTCGATCTGCCCTCGGGTCCTGTGATCATTCTTGTTTCCTCAATTGTTTACTTTTTAGTTTTGGCATTTTCTAATGAAGTGTAATGATTTGTATACAGATTGTTTAGACTTTAATTTTATTGATTTAGGTAAATAACCTCAGCCTTTACCGTGACTGTTCTTCAGGTTATGATTTAGCTTGAAACGAGGGAGGTTGATTTGAGATTAATGAAGGTTCTCATCATTGATGATGATGTGGACTCTCTGGCTATTGCAAAATTGCGTTTAAAGAAAGACGGCTACATCATCTATTCTGCGGAGAATGGCGCAGAGGGTCTTGAGAAGACCAGAGCAGAGAATCCTGATCTTATTCTCCTCGATGTTCAAATGCCGGGCAAAAGCGGGTATGAAGTATGCGAAGAATTGAAGTCTGATTCTGAGCTCTGCAATATCCCGGTGATATTTCTCTCTGCTGCCGATGATGTAAGCGAAAAAGTTAAAGGTCTTGATCTTGGCGC
>JAGLDB010000214.1 GCA_023145935.1 Candidatus Sabulitectum sp.
ATACCAGAATGGGTCTTGCAAGCGGTTCCATGGTAGTGGGAAACATGGGCAGTAACAAGAGATTCGATTACACAATGATGGGAACAGACGTCAACCTGGCCAGTCGGCTGGAGGGGGTCAACAAGGTCTACGAAACTCCCATCCTTATTTCAAATACCACAAAGGAATTTCTTCCTTATAGCATAAAATGCAGGGAGATCGACACGGTTATGGTCATGGGCCAGAAAACACCGGTCACAATTTGGGAACCGGTTCTAAAAATTCCGGCTTTCGCAGAGAAGTACAATCAAGCCCTGCAACTTTACAGAAGCGGTGACTTCCCAGCGGCAATGACGCAGTTCCAGGAAATTGAAGAAGACGGACCTTCAAGAACCATGTCTTCAAGATGCAGAAAGTTCATCCGGGACGGCACTCCTTCAGACTGGGAAGGAACATGGGTTCTTACATCAAAGTAGGTTCTTTACATATATTTACACAAATTCTGATGAAAAGTAAATCATATTGACAGGAGGAAATATGAAAGTTTTGACTATGCTTATTGTGACTCTTGCACTGCTTGCAGGAAGCTCGATCGCAGAGGATACTCCGATTGAAGTAGGTGGAACTGCCACCGTTATGATCAGGGAACAGTACATCTTCCCCACTCCAGTTTTCTATGCCCAGCCAGTAGGAGAGCTTGTTTTCGGCTCGGTTGTGGACATAACAGGTGAGCAGGGAGACTGGTTCAGCATTGAAGCCAGTAATGGAATTGAGGGCTGGGCTCACACCACAGCTCTAACTGGAGCAGTTCTTTCACAGGGTTCTCAGGGGACCGATGACAGCGACATGATCATGCTTGCAGGACGAGGTTTCAACAGTGATGTTGAAAGTTCCTATGCTTCAGGCAAGGATCTTCCCTGGGATGAAGTGGATGCCATAGAAAATATCACTGTTGAACCGGCAGATCTTGAAGTTTTCCTGGTTGAAGGTCTTCTTCTGGACGGAGGCACAGAATGACGGCAATTATTCTTATAGCCATGCTTGCCTTCGGGTTTGGTGATATTTTAGATGTAGTTGAAAGTGATGAGCTTGCCAGTGCTGTTACTGTCTACCAGGCATTTGATGAAGCCAACCGTGAGATAACAGCTACGGAAGAGTATTACATCGGACGAGCAGTTGCAGCCAATATTCTGGCATCATCCACACCAATGATGAACTGGGATGGGGTTACTTACTTGAACGAAGTGGGAGCAGTAATTGCGGGCTTTTCTCCCATGCCATTCACCTATGGAGGCTGGCACTTTATGATCCTGGACGATCAGGGAATCAATGCTCTTTCCTGCCCCGGTGGCATTGTACTTCTTAACAAGGGTCTCTGTGACCTTGCACAAAACGAAGATGAACTTGCGGCAATACTGGCTCATGAGGCAGCTCACATTGCTTTAAGACACGGCATACAATCTGTGGAGAAAGCCAAGCTTACATCAGCCTGGACTACCCTTGGCCACGAAGGTGCAGAACATCTGGGCAGTGACGATGCACAGGAACTTTCAGAGAACTACGGCGATGTGGTTGATGACATAACAATGAACCTTGTTACCCGTGGCTACAGCCGTGATTCCGAACAGCAGGCAGACAGTCTTGCTGTTCACATTCTGGCCAGAGCAGGCTACGATCCAGCAGCACTGGCGTCAATACTGAATAGAATGGCTGGAATCACTGAAACAACCGGCCCCGGTTTCTGGCAGACCCACCCGGCACCTTCAGACAGAGTTCAGTGGGTTCTAAGTGAGATAGAATCCAGTTCTCTTACCTCGCCGACAGCGGAAGAGATAGCTGTAAGAGCAGCCAGATTCACCGAAAGGTATACAAACGCAGAAACAACCCAGCCAGCTTCCAGAGGCGGCGAGACTACCGACAGATCCGGCAGAAGCGGCACAGAAACAGGTGGTCGCTCAGACACTGATAGCGGTGCATCATCCGGAGGAAGACAGTAGTTCTCTTTCTTCTTTCTCTGCTTATGTCTGCGCCGAGTGTTGTGGGGTTGATTCCCCATGACCCGGGTGCTTTTACCCAGGGATTGGAAATACGCTGCGGTTATCTATGGGAGAGTACAGGCATTTACGGTCAGTCCACATTCCGGAAAACTGACATTGAAACCGGTGAGGTTCTGGACTTGCTGCGACTTCCGGATTCCTTTTTTGCAGAGGGATTTACTTTCCTCGATGATTCGACAGTGTGTCTTCTCACCTGGAGAGAGAATACAGCATTTCTTATTAATCCGTGGACCATGGAGATCGAGGATGAATTCTATCTGAGCACAGAGGGTTGGGGGATATGCAGCACGGGCGAATTCATTGTTCAGAGTGATGGTTCTGCAATCCTCAGATTCAGAGATCCGGTTGATTTCTCCGTATTCGATTCGATATCCGTCACCCTTAACGGCCAGCCTCAATTCTTCCTTAATGAGCTTGAATATGCAAATGACCTTATACTGGCTAACCAGTGGCGTACCAGCAGAATACTTTTCATAAATCCGGGCAGCGGCAATGTTGAAAGGTTTATAAACCTGAACAGTGTAGTTCCAACATCCGGAGGAGTTCTTAACGGAATAGCGGCCAATACAGACGGAACCCTCTTCTGCACAGGAAAAAACTGGCCGATAACACTGATTATCAACAATCTATAGTTCTTTGAAACAGAGGGTAAGTTTGCAGAGTTTCAAGAAACATGCTATGATATGCATTGTTGTAGATTGTAAATTTTTAAAGGAGGTGCGCAATGCGCAGAGTAATGGTTGTGCTGCTTGTAATAGCGGCCATCGCATCTGCCAAAGCTATCGTAAGAACTCTGGATGCTCCAGATACTAACATATCTGGTCTTGCATATGGTGACGGTTCGCTTTGGGCTCTGGATGCTGTAACTGATTCCGTGTTTGAACTCGACCCTGAAACTGGTGAGATACTCAGCAGTTTCATTTTTAATCATGTAACTTCAATTGTTCCAACAGGTCTTGCCTACTCAGAAACACAAAATATGGTTCTCTGCGGAGGTTGGTATCTGACGAACGGTTATGTTTTCAAATACACCCCCACCGGCACTTACCTGGGCATGGTGGACATGTGCGGTGGTTGAGGAAACCCTGTCTCGTCGGTGACGGGACTAAGCGCCAGTGGTAACTATATTTTCCTCAGCTCCAGAAACCAAAACAGATGCTACTATTACACACTTCCCGGAGTTACAACAAGAAAAGATTTCTCCTACTTCCTGGGGTTCAGCACTACCTGTGATATTGCCATGAATGCAGCAGACAGTCTTGTCTGGGTGGCATCTGAAAATACAAGTCTTACCATCAAGTGTTACGACACCAACAATACAATGGTGGATTACATTGGTATAGACCTTGTTACCAATGCAAGAGGCATGGCTCTTGATCCGGATGGATGTCTCTGGGTCAGCGACATAGACAACGACAAGCTCTACAAGATCGACCTCACAGAGGGCATTGAAGGCAACGGTATACAGGGTCTTCGTGTGATTCCATCGGCAAATCCATTCAGCGGTGCAGTTACAATTCAGGCACCGGGAGTAAATGCCTCCATTGCAATCTTTGACTTGCACGGACGCCAGGTGGAAAGTGACAACTTCCAGGAATCCTGGACCTGGAACTCTTCTGCCCCTGCTGGCACATATGTGTTCGTGATCAGAG
>JAGLDB010000215.1 GCA_023145935.1 Candidatus Sabulitectum sp.
TTTTTTTTCTAATACCAGCTTAACTGAGTGTCCACTCTACTGTGGCAGGATCAGACTTGTAGATGAGCAAAAAGTGGAAAACAACTCAGGCGGTAGTGCTTTTCTAGCACTTTCAAACGAAAGTGGTGTTCTTCCTTTCGGATGCTATGTTATACTTCTAGAGGAAGAAGGAGAGAATTTGCTAAGAAGAAAGGTATTGGTGATTGAGTAGTGCATAGGTATAAGATATTCCTCATAACTCTCACTCTTGTCTGTAGCAGCTTTGCTTCTACAGTATTCGACATGAAGCCTAATTGGACTTATCCATTTTCATGCACAAGTACTTCAACTGCTGTCCATGCCGCAGATCTCAACGGGGATCTGATACCAGATCTTATCTTCTCTAACCATATTGATGACCTCGTTCAGGTCTTTCTAGGTACAGGAAGTGGATCCTTCATTCTAGAGGAGCAGTATCCCTTAAAGTTTCCAGGTTGGATTGAGACCGCTGATCTTGACAATGATTCCGACCTTGATGTTATGGTGCGATACAATGTAGGAGGCACTGGATATGATTCTTTGGCAGTTTTCCTTAATGATGGCTCAAGCCAATTCAGTGATACCCTATTTTCAAGAATGAGATCTGGTGGTGCCTTTTGTGTTGTTGATTTCAACAACGATACCATACAGGATATCGTTACAGTTATCCTATCAGGAAAAGTATACCTTTATTCTGGAGTAGGGGATGGCACTTTCATTTCCCAGGAAATCTATGATGAAGACTTAGAGTCAATGGGGTTAGGGGTAGGTGATATTGACAAGGATGGAGACGATGATGTTGTTATTGTTACTGTCTATACTCTGTCATTCTTACTGAATAATGGGGATGGTTCTGTTACATGGAATGGCTATTATGGCAATATTAACAGCTATATACCTGGATTGGCTTCGCTAACAATTGGTAATCTGGATAATAATGATACTTGGCCCGATATCGCGTGCTGCCCAGCAACTCCTCAGACTGGGAAAGCTATTCATACCTTTCTTGGATTAGGTGGTGGTATTTTCAACCAAATGGGTGATGGTTGGTTCCCTGGAACCCCCTTCAGACAAACAACAATTGAAGATTTTAACCATGATGGCAATAATGATGTTTTCTGTTCTGGTGCGTCTGCCTCACTGCTGATGCTGGGAAGTGGAGATGGATTGCTTTCACTTGATTACTTGAATTATGACGATTATGCTTGTAAGCAAGCAGCAATTGCTGACCTGGACTTAGATGGTGATATTGATTTTGCTCAGGTAACAAGAGAATCTATGTCAAACAACTACAATATTGAAGTCTATCTTAACAAAACCATTCAGCTAGGTGTTGAGGATACTAATTCAGGGTCATCAGATACCTCTCTGTTTTTGGAGATAGCAAGCAATCCTGTTTCAGAGACTTCTGAAGTTCATTTCTCCTTACCAGCATCTTCTAACATTTCACTCATTGTCTATGATATTCACGGCAGGAGATTAGCTGAAATTCAAGAAGGTTACATTCTTGCTGGTAATCACTCTCTTTTATGGGATACAACAGCGTTGCCGGTTGGGTGCTATTTTCTTGTATTGCAAACTGAACTGGGAACCACCAACTCTAGATGTATTAAGCTCAACTGATACTTTTTGATGCAGTTCAAGCAGCACTACGGTCATGTATCTGCGAGATATTAGTAGATAACAAATCAATAGTAGATAGTGACAGGCTAATAAAAAGCCCCCTGATTTCTCAAGGGGCTCTGGCGCCGCATGAGAGACGCCCAACGAACTTTTTTCTGGTATCACACAACCATCATACCGACTAAACCGAAGAAGGTGAAGAGGATCTTCAGGAACCCTATCATACAGGCGAAAGAGATGTCTCTTGAAATGGAGTTGAACGATCTGACCAAGGCTGACCTTGCCAGGAAACTCGGGATTTCAAGAGCAAGAGTTACTCAAATGCTGAATCTATTGAAACTTCCAAAAGAGTTGATTGAAGAGATTGAAGCGATGGGGGATTACTGGGGGAGAAGAGTCATTACGGAAAGAATGTTGAGGAGTAGGTTGACGGAGGTTGATAATTTATATCTTGACAACCGGTGAATAAGACTCTATTCTCGAAAAAGTGTTATGAAAACAGACACGAAAGGAATTGATACCTGAAAAAACTGGAGGTTAAATATGAAGTTGCAGTTTGTAAGCATAGTCTCTCTTGTAATTATTTTTTCATCTTGCACGAAAGAAGTTATTCCGTCAAGGCATTTCTCAATCCATGAATTAAGTCATGGGGGGCTTGTTTTAGATTCAGACTCAGATCAACTATCAATGCTGCAACAGCTAGGTGTCCCGATATCAATGGAAATCGAAGCGGTTACTCCAAGGCATGCATACGCTCCCGAATATTTTGACAATATCATCACTTATAGATATTCAGGGCTTGTTGCTTACTTCTATCAAAGTAACTACAATGTCAGAATTGGGCTTACTGACGTTGAGATTTCTTCGGACGAACTTCTTGAGGTATATGGTTTCCATGTAGGAATGCCCCAAGAAGACATTTTGAGAATGTACGGAGAAGAAGACTATGAACACCATGAGAATGGTATAGCTTCCTACTCTTTTTATAATTATGTCAATTTAGAAGGAGTTCGAGAGGATTGTATGGGGTATCCCATTATTACTTTCCGTTTTGGCAGGGAAGGACTTGAGAGCGTGTCATGGAGCGTTGTAAGGGGCTAAAGATTTCCGTTTAGTGAATTGTTGGCTACGTTAGATAGATGGAAAGCGGTGTGAGGATGCTTAAGAAAAGTCTTCGGGTGATGGTAATTGGAGTTGGTGGTGCTGGCTGCAACGCAATCTCCAGGATGATACACGACCAGATTCCAGGTGTTGAATATGTGGCTGTGAACACGGATAGAAAGGATCTTGAGGGATGTCTGTCAACTGAGAAGTTGGTGATAGGCAGCAAGATTGTCAGAGGCAGAACCACGGGAGGTAATGTTGATCTGGGCAAGAGAGCCGCCCAGGAGAGTTTGAAAGAAATCGAGGATATCATATCTGATACCGATATACTTTTCATTACAGCAGGATTAGGTGGTGGAACCGGTACAGGTGCAACTCCGGTAATTGCCGAGTTAGCCAGGAAGAAGGGAATTTATACAGTTGGTGTGTTTACTCTTCCTTTCAGCTTCGAGGGAGAATCAAGAGTAGAAAGAGCTGCAGAGGGGATTCAGGTATTAAAGAAAAAAGTTGACACCCTCATGGTTATTGCTAACGATAAGTTAAATTCTGTAGTGGAGGAGGATGCTACTTTCAATGATGCAATGAACATGGCAAATGATGTATTGTCAAATGTTGTAAAAAGAGTCAGTAGTATTGCTTTCTCCAACGGAGAGGAACCCCTTGATATTAATGAGGTCAGGCAAGCAATTGCCCAGGGTGAAAGTGCATTGGGCAGCATCTATCAGCACATCCATGACGGCTGCTGAGGAGATCGTACCTGAATAATCAAGGCTAAACAACGGTTTCAATGTTGACATGTAAATGTATAGAAGTGTTTATACCTAAACAATTACTGTTGACAATGATAGATGTGCCATTCATCTTATCTGAATATTGAAAAATCGGGATACACCCAGTCAGTATAGTCTCTGTTGGTTCATGCA